>JBKPBM010000121.1:0-6583 GCA_046744325.1 Actinomycetota bacterium
GTCCTCGGTCCCTTCCGCCTGGCGGTCCCGGGGGACGGCGTACGCCGCGCTCCCTGCGGCCGTCCCACCCCTGGCCAGGGCCTCGAGGACCTTGTCCAGCAGCCGCCGACGTCGTTCGGCGTCGGCCACCAGCTCGGGAACCACTCCCGCCTTCCCCGCCGCCATCGAGATGATCTCTTCGTCGACGTACCGGAAGCCGAGGCGCTCCGCGGCGAACCGGCCGACGCGTCCCCCTCCTGCCCCCATGGTGTGCGAAACGGCGACGACGCGTGCCGGCATGGCTCCCTCCTGGCTAACGGCACCCGAGTCTAGCGTCCCGGCCGGCGGGCGGTGAGGGTCAGGGACCCGACGCGCGTTCCGCGCGAAGCCGGCGAGCCTCCTCGATCGCCCTCCCGGCCGTGAGCCTCGCCTTCTCCGCCTCGGCCCGAGCCAGTTGCGCGGCGCGCCGAACCTGGCGGGCGTCCTCATGGACGGACTCGCAGAGGGCGAACGACGTTCGGTACGAGGAGGCCTCATGCATCCCGCCCTCCGCTCTACCCATCGGCAGGCTCGGCGAAACACGAGTCCGCGCCGGCGCTGGCCGCGGCGCCCTGTTCCCACTACCATGTGCGCGCCCGATTCCAGACCCACCTATCGATCCCTTCACCGAAAGAGACGCACACGGCCGAGGACACCGCCCTGACGCCCCTGTTCCAACCGTTCTCGCCGCTGGCCCTGCAGGTCCGCCGGGCCACCGGCGCCGTCGTCGGGCGCCCGGTCGAGCTGGCGGCCATCGAGCAGGAGCTGGACTCGGCCCGGCAGGGCCGCCTCTCGGCCATCACCCTGGAGGGAGAGCCCGGGATCGGGAAGACCCGGCTGTTGCTGGCGGCCTCCGAGCTGGCCTCGGCGGCGGGCTTCGTCTCCATCGCCGTGGCCGCCGACGAGGAGATCCGGGGACCGTTCCTGCTGGCCCGGTCGATCGTGGGATCGCCGGAGGCGGCCACCGCCGCCCCGGCCGGGACGCGCGCGGCCGCCGACCTCAAGCGAAGCCTGGACGTCCTCTCCGGACACGACGAGGCGGGCCTGGAGGGCCTGCCCCCCGACCAGAAGCTGCTGCGAACGCTGGACCTTGCCGCCATGGCCCTGCGCAGCCTGGCCGCCGAGCACCCGGTGGCCCTGCTGGTCGACGACCTGCAGTGGGCCGACGACGACAGCCTGCGCCTTCTTCGCTACGTCGTTCGGGCCTGCGCGGCGAGCCCCTTCTTCCTGATGGGGGCGATCCGGCCGGAGGAATTCGCCTTCGTCACCGAGGCGGTGAACCTGATCGCCGACATGGAGCGGATGGGCATGGTTCGGCGGCTGAAGGTCAGGCGCTTCACCCAGGTCGAGTCCGCGGAGTTCCTGCGGCAGGTCCTCGGGGGCAAGATCGACCCTGGCGGCGCGGCCGCCATGCACGCCCAGGCCGAGGGCGTCCCGTTCATCGTCGAGGAGCTTGCCCACGCGTACCGCGACGCGGGGATGGTCCAGGTGATCGACGGGACGTGGACCCTGGCCAAGAACGCCGAGCGACTGGTTCCCTCCGCCGTGCGAACCCTGATCTCCCGCCGGGCGGCCCACGTCCCCGAGGAGTCGAAGGCGGCCCTGGCCGAGGCCGCCATCCTGGGGCGGCACTTCAGCCTCAAGGACCTCCAGGCGCTGCGCGTGCACCTCGGCGAGCCGCAGGTGAGCCTGGACGTCCTGGACGAGGCGATGGCCCCGGCGGTGCGCCAGGGTCTGCTCACCCAGCACCCCGCCACGGCGGCGGCCGACTACAGCTTCTCGCACGACCAGGTGCGGGAGTTCGCCGCGGCCTCGCTCACGCCGGCTCGCCGCCGGGCCATCCACGGAGCCATCGTCGACCTCCTGACCGCGGGCGAACCGGCTCCCGAGAGCCTTCCCCTCCTGGCCCACCACGCCAAGGCCGCCGGCGATGCCCAGGTCTGCGTCCGGTTCTCCATCCAGGCCACCCGCAACGCCCTGGCCGCCAACGCCCCCGAGGAGGTCCTGCGGGTGATCGAGGTGGCCCTCCCCATCGCCGCCACCCCCCAGGAGCGCCTGGCCCTGCTCCAGGCCCGGGACCAGGCGCTGGACATGCTTCGCCGGCCGAACGACCGGCTGGAGGGGCTGGCCGAGCTGTCCGCCCTGGCCGAGGCCCTGGGGGACACCCACGTGGAGATGGAGGTGCAGCTCCGAAGGGCGGCCGCGCTTCGGCGGTCCCAGGAGTATGTGCCGGCGGCCGACCTGGCCCGGACGGTCCGCCGGCGCGCCGGAGAGCTGGAGGACCGCGCGGCGGAGCTGGCCGCTTGCCTCGAGCTGGGGCAGGACCTCATGGAGACCAGCCTTGGAGAGGCGTTCTCGGCCTCCACTCACGACATCGACGCCGAGGGCGCAGAGGAGGCGTACACGCGGGCGGTTGAGCTGGCCGAGCAGGCCGGTGACGACGCGAGCCTCGCCGCCGCGCTCCGCGAGCTCGGCGTGATCGACTTCGCTCGCGGCCGCGCATGGTTCGTCGAGCAGGTCATGCAGGGGAACCACCTGCCGCTGATGGCCCAGGTGGCGGGGGGCGTCCCGCTCAGCGAGATCCTTCCCTCGCTGGAGATCGCCCCGGTCATGGCGTCGGCGCGGCAGCGGTTCGAACGGGCGCTCCAGCTCTACGAACGGATCGGCGATCGCCGTGGAGCCATGTCGTCGATCATCGCCTTGGCCTACCTGAGCTGGGCGCCGGACATCCACTTCGGGTTCGGGGCGGGACGGCACATCGAGGAGATCCGCCGCCTCGCCTCCCGGATGGACACCATGGCCAAGGAGAGCGAGCGGGCCATGGCCGAGGCCCAGATGCTCTACGGCGCCCATGTCTTCTCCCGAGCCAAGGTCGTGCCGGACCTGGCCCTGACCCGGGGTGAGGAGGCGTACCGGCAGGCCCGGACGATCGGCGACCGGGCCCTGGAGTTCCTGGCGGCCGGCGGGACCGCGCTCGCCCACCTCGACCTCGGAGAGGTGGACGAGGCGAAACGATGGCTGGACCGCGCCGCGGCGACGGCGGCCGAGGCGCCCACCCCGTTCCGGGCCCGGATGCTGGAGACCTGGCGGGGGTTGCTGAAGGCGGCCGCGGGCGACGTCTCCGGGATGCGCGCCCACTTCGAGCGCGCCGTGCAGCTGGCCACGGAACAGGATTCCCCGCCGCGAAGTGCGAGACCCTGGCGCTCCTGGCCCTGGAGGCGTCGCGGCTGGGCGCGGCGACCGGTGACCAGGACCTCTTGGAGGTGGCCCAGGACGCCGCGACGGATGCGAAGGGCCTCATGGAGCTGCTTCCCGGTCATCCACCGTGGAGTGCCCAGGCCGATGCGGCGTTGGCCCGGGTGGCGTTGGCCCGAGGGTCGATCGAGGAGGCGGTGGAGGCCGCGCGTTCCTCGGTCAACGCCATCATGGCGGCCCAGCACGAGGACTCGCACCTCGAGATCCTGATCCCGGTGACCGAGGCCCTGACCACCGGCGATCGCGAGGCCGAAGCCTCGCAGGCGCGGATGTTCATGCGGATGCTGCTGGCCTACACGGCCCAGCGGACGATGGACGAGGACGTACGGGTGCGGTGGTTCCGGGGCCCCACCGGCAGGGAGATGGTCCGGCTGGCCGGGCCGATCGAGGGGACGGCCGGGGGCGGAGCGGGCGGTGCGGACGGCGAGGGCGTGGGGGCCGAGGACACCGAGGTCCTTCGCCTGCTGACCGAGGGCCTGACGAATCACGAGATCGCCGAGAGGTTGGGCCTCGATGACCCGGCGCTGACCCGGCGCCTGGGCGAGATGTTCGCCCGGATCGGGGCGACCAACCGGGCGGAGGCCACGGCATTCGCCTTCCGCGAGAGCGTGGTGTGAGGAGACGCCCATGCTGAAGGCGCGGGTGGACCGGCACCGGTGCGTGGGCGCAGGCAACTGCATCACCATCGCGCCGACCGCCTTCGACTGGAAGGAGGGTGACTACGCGAAGGCCGACGTCCTGGACGTGACCACCGTGGACGAGGAGGCCTTGCGCGAGGCGGCCCTGTCCTGTCCCACCCAGGCCATCATCATCGAGGAGATGGACGAGCTGCTCCCCTGGCAGCTCCGGGGCAAGGCGGCGCCCAGCCGGGTCCAGAAGACGTTCATGTTCACCGACATCGTGAAGTCGACGAACCTGGTCGAGGCCCTGGGGGACGAAGCCTGGCAGGCCGTGCTGCACTGGCACGACGACACCCTGCGGTCGCAGTTCTCCGCCCACCGGGGGCAGGAGGTGGTGGCCACCGGCGACGGGTTCTTCGTGGCCTTCGACTCACCCGACCAGGCACTGGCGTGCGCGGTGGCCATCCAGCGCCACCTGGCCGATCACCGCCGCACCGCCGGGTTCGCCCCGCCGGTGCGCATCGGGGTGCACGCGGCGGGGGCCACCCAGGTCGGCCGCAACTTCTCGGGCAAGGGCGTGCACGAAGCCTCGCGGATCATGGGGCTGGCCGAGGGCGGGGAGATCGTGGCCAGCCGGGACACGGCCACGGGAGGGCGATTCCCGCTGTCCGACCCTCGAACCGTGGACATCCGGGGCCTGGCCGAGCCCATCGAAGTGGTCTCGGTCGGGTGGAGCTAGCCCGCGGAACGCGGACTCCCCGCCTCCGGGTGTTCGGTCCGCTCGCGGCTCAGACCGCGGGCGTGTGGATGTCGACGGTTCGGTCCCCGTCCTGCACCCAGGTCGACCCGCAATCCGCGCACGCTCCCACGATGCTGAGCGGCTGGATCGTCGCCACCGCGTTGGCGCCGTTGCACACCGGACAGCGAGGGAGCTGACCGTTGTCCACTCCCACGTTGACGGTGGCGAGCGGAAGGGTGATCCCCCGAAGTTCCCACTGCTTCATGGCACTCCTCCTCCAGCCCACACGATGGGCCGCCGGCCGTGCAACCGCAATCGGCCGATCGTTGGGAAAGTCCGTCCCTAGCCCCTCGCCCCACTCGCGTCGCCGGGGGGTGCCGAAGGGCCCGCTTCACGGCCCCTCGCTCTGTGATGGCCAGGCAGGCTCGGCACGCCAGGACGGCCAGAGCCGGCGGGGGCGCTCGTTCGTATCCCTCATGGCTTCGGGCATCCCGGCCGAAGCGGACGCCCTACGTCGACAGGAGGATCTCATGCACGGCTCTTCGAGGAGGCTGCGACGCCTCCTGGGCATCGCCATCGGGTTGACCGCCGCCATCGCCCTGTGGTCCTCGGGCCCGGCGAGCTCGGCCGCCGGGCGGGCGACGATCTGGACCATCCAGCGCACCCCGAATCGCAGCACCGACTTCAACGAGCTCACCGCCGTCTCGACGGTGTCGGCCTCCGACGCGTGGGGGGTGGGAACGTTCCGAGGCCCCTCCTCCCTCGCGTTCAAGACGCTGATCGAGCACTTCGACGGCATCACGTGGAGCGCGGTGAGCAGCCCCAACGTGGGCACGTCGAGCAACGAGCTGAACGCGGTCTCCGCCGACTCGAGCGCCGACGCGTGGGCGGTGGGCTTCGAGTTCGATGGCAGCGCCGACCGCACGCTCACGGAGCGCTGGAATGGTTCGGCATGGTCCGCCGTCTCCAGCCCGAACGTCGGATCGGGCCTCAACGACCTGCGGGGCGTGGTGGCGATCACTCCGACGGATGCGTGGGCGGTGGGCGAGAGCATCGACGTGGCCACCTCGACGCTGGCCGAGCACTGGGACGGCACCGCCTGGTCGGTCGTCCCCAGCCCCACCCCCCTCGGCGGGGCGTTCTTCACCTCCGTGGCTGCGGTCGGCTCGAACGACGTCTGGGCGGTGGGCGGCCTCGGCGACGACGGCGACGCCACGCTGGCCGAGCACTGGGACGGCACGGCATGGTCCATCGTCCCCACCCCGGCCATCTCCACGGAGGACGTCTTCGCGTCCGTGACGGCGATCTCGTCGACCGACGTGTGGGGCGCCGGCTCGCAGGGAAGCAAGACGCTCACCGAGCACTGGAACGGGGCGGCCTGGAGCGTGGTGGCCAGCCCCAACCCACTGCCCCAGACCAAGGGGAACAACTTCCTGACCGGGATCACCTCGCTGTCGGCGACGGACGTGTGGGCGGTGGGCAGCACCCTGGACTTCACCCTCGGTGGGCTCGAGAAGACCATGACACTGCACTGGGACGGCGCCGCGTGGAGCGTGGTGGCCAGCCCGAACCGGGGGACCGGCAGCAACCTGCTGCAGGGGGTCGACTCGCCCGGCGGCGGGGTCGTGGTGGCGGTGGGGACCTTCCTGGGAACCACCGGCACGAACCGCACCCTGGCCATCGAGACCACCCAGGGCTGAGCCGCGCCCCGCTGCTAGGGTGGCGCGATGCTCACCGTCGCGCGGCTCAGCATCGCCCCGGTCAAGTCGACCCGTCTGCACCACCCGGAGGAGATCCGGCTGGAACGCTTCGGCGCAGTCGGGAACCGGGCCTTCTACCTCGCCCGGCCCGACGGGCGTCTGTTCACCAACAAGCACCACGGCCCGCTGGTCCGCCTCCGGGCCGACTACGACCGAGCCGAGGAACGCCTGAGGCTGGGGTTCCCCGGCGG
>JBKPBM010000196.1:0-7044 GCA_046744325.1 Actinomycetota bacterium
GCGAGGACCGGCAGGATGGACAGGAGCGTTCCCTCGGTCGCCCCGTACACCACTCCCTCCCACGCCATCTTCGCCAGGCCGGTCCCTCCGCGCGGCCGGCTGGCAGTGGCGGGCCACCTTCGGGCCAGCAGCCCGGTCACCGAGCCCGACACTGCCGCGCCGAGGAGCCCCCACGCCCAGCCGTGGCGGAGGAACCCCGTGGCGCCGGTGCCACTCGTCCACAGGTAGGCCCAGGTGAAGGCCCCTGTCACGAGCGTCAGCACGGCGACGAACGGCGTCCGCCTCATTCGGCCGAGGTCGGTGGGGAGGTATGTGACCAGGAACGAGCCGACCACAATCGCTGCCAGGGCGACGAAGAACGTTCCCCAGCCAATCGAAAGATCTGCACCTGGCATGGAACTCACCTCCAACAACGTCTGCCGTCAGATGCCAGTCTTGCTGCAGGCAGCTGGCCAGGACCGTGCCGATGGTCCCACCGCTTCCAGTCCGACGGCCCTGGCCCGAGCCCGCCTTCCTTGGCGAGATGTTCGCAGCAGCCCGTGGTGTAGAAAGAGCAGCGGAGCTTCGATGCTCGAAGGCTGAGGCGACGGTCAATGGGGATGAGACGTCGGTACACGGTGGGGGCAACCGCCATTGGCGCGGCCGCCGCCTACGTCCTCCTCGTCAGGCCCCGGCATCTCCGGTGGGGAGCGACCGAGGAGGAGTTCGACGGGTACCTCCCCGGCGATGACCTCATCCCGAACCCGGACCTCACCGCGACCCGCGCCATCACCGTTCGCGCCTCGGCCGATCGGGTCTGGCCGTGGATCGCCCAGCTGGGGCAGGGCCGGGGCGGGTTCTACAGCTACGACTTCCTCGAGAACCTCGTGGGCTGCGACATCCACAGCGCGGATCACATCGTGCGCGACTGGCAGGACATTGGAGTCGGGAGTCAGGTCAAACTCCACCCAGAGGTGGCCCTCGAGGTGGCCTCCCTGGAGCCGGGACGCTCCCTCGTCGTCCGCGGCGGGGTGCCGATGGGCAACACGCCGCCTCCCTACGACTTCACCTGGGCCTTCGTGCTCCTGGAGCGGCCGGACGGGACGACCAGGCTGCTGGTCCGGGAGCGATACGTCTACACCCGGGGGTGGGCACCCCTGCTGGTGGAGCCCGTCGAGGCGGTCAGCTTCGTAATGAGCCAGAAGATGCTCCGTGGGATCAGGGACCGGGCGGAACGATCAGACCGCATCCCGAGCCGATGAGCCCCGGAGCATCGCCTGCTCTGTCAGGAGGTGGAAATGGCAACCAGACAGTTCTCTCGGGATGAGGCGCGCGCCATCGGAGAGCGGATCGGAATCGACTGGGAGGCCGGCAAGGTGGATCTCGAACAGTTCCGGATGGGACTGAGCGTCGAGCTGGAGCACGGGAGCCAGGACCCAACCACCGACGTCACCCACGATGACGAGGTCACCACCGGGAAGATCGCCCTCGCCCATCTCCATGAAATTCCGGACTACTACACGCGGCTGGCAGCGATGGAGCGGGAAGCGGATGCCTCGCCCTAAGCAACAGCCGGCAATCACTCCTAGCCGAGGACCCAGCCCGAGTGGAGGAGCGCTGGGTGGATCGGCTTGGACCCGTTCGCCCACCGAACGCGGGCACGCCCTCGGAGCCTGATCCTCTGTTCCGACCCGATCGCGGGCCACCAGATGCCCACGCCTGAAACAGGTCGCCGCGGCTGCTTGGGTCGCTGCTACCCGCCGTGCTACCCAACGGGAGTGCACCGGACAGCACCGGACATCACGAAGAGCCCGAAACGGGCCCTCTGAGCTGGACTCCGCAGCACGCGACGGCACCAGATGGAAACCTCAGCACGAACGCTGTGAGACTCATAATCCGCCGGTCGGAGGTTCGAGTCCTCCCCGCCCAACCCTCCTGACCGCGCTTTCGTGGTCATCACCGCGTCGCTGGACGCTTCGATGGCCTCCTGTGCCAACGGATTGCCAACGGCCGAGCGGCCCGAGAGCAGCTTCCAGCGCTCGCGCCGCCTCTGAAGGTCCCTCCTGCCAGGCGTGCTGATACACGGCGATGGTGAACGAAGGCGAGGTGTGACCGAGGACGGCCGACACGATCACCGGCTGAACGCCACGGCGGCCCAGCTCGGTGGCGACGGCGTGGCGCACGTCGTGCAGCCGGGTGTCGGGATGCAGCCCGGATCCGTCGCAGGGCGAAGGTCGGAAGCTGAACGACCCGAGGACCAGGCGGATGTGCCCGGGCCTCACCCTCGCGATCTCGAGGCCGCCTATCACCGGGTTGACCTCCCGACGGACGTACCCCTCCGTCGAGGGTGCGCGAGCGGATCCCTCGAGCCCGTTGGTAGTCGAGCCAGCGGGTGAGGTAGTCGGCCAAGGCGATCCGCTCGGGATAGGGGTCGCCCCCTCCTTCGATGTAGCGGATGAACTCGTGCAGAGCGCTCTCGGCCTCCTTCTTGGTGGCGAAGCCGCCCTTGCTCTTCTGCCGCCTCCTGCCTGTGACGGGGTGGCGGCCGATGTCGACGATGAACTCCCAGGTGCGGCGCTTCCGGACACGTCCCTGCACTGCTGGCCTCCTCTGCCAGGCTCCATGGAGGGACAGTTGGTCCCAGCAGCTGGGCCGGCGGATTCCGCATCCGCTGTCCGATCCTGGATCAGCGGGAGAGAGGTCATTGCCAACAGCGTGCCAACGTTCGAAGGGATGTCGTTGTTTCTCGGCGCCTCCCGCACATCGTGCCTCCGCGGAGTCGGAGCACACCTGCGACAGTTGTCGT
This sequence comes from Actinomycetota bacterium, assembly GCA_046744325.1. Lineage (GTDB taxonomy): Bacteria > Actinomycetota > UBA4738 > UBA4738 > UBA4738 > JBKPBM01. The sequence goes on from JBKPBM010000196.1 coordinate 2,786, forward strand.
TGCCGTAGCTCGCCGTGCACAAGGCGTCTGTTCCAGAGCTGGCAACTAATCAGACTGGTGCGATACCAGAGTGTCCCCAGAGCTGGCACTCCGGTAATAGGGTGGCCCGGTTGGCGGAAACCGTCGAGTGGGAGGAGGAGCGATGGCCATCACCGTGCCGGAGGAGCCCATCCACCCGGCCCTGGTCGAGTACCGTCAGGAGCGCGCCAGGAGCGTTCAGAACCGCGTTGCCGACTCCATCACGACGTTCGCGGGCTCGATGTGGTTCATATACATCCACGTCTTGTGGTTCGCGGTATGGATCGGTTTCAGGGTCGAGCACTACCCATATGGGCTGCTCACGATGATCGTCTCGCTGGAGGCGATCTTCCTGGCGACCTTCGTGATGATCACCCAGAACCGCCAGGATGATGCCCGTCGGCATCTGGCCGACCAGGAGTGGCGGATGGTCCAGTCGGAGGAACGGCAAAACGAGGAGCTGATCGGACTGTCGACACAGATCCTCCAGCTCACAAAGGCGATCCACGAGCTCACGAAGGCCCACGCCGCGGGTGCCCCGGGCCCCCCGACGATCGCAACGCCCCCGCAATAGGACAATCCCGCCACCCCCGCAACCGTAGGGGGGCGGGCTGATCGACTCAGACCCCTGGTCCGTGCCGAGAAGCCGCGCGCCAAGTCTTTGTGCGGTCGACGCCTCCGGGGAGGGCTCGCGGGGGGTGGTGGCACGTAAAAGCGCGTATACTTACGTGTAGTTACGAGTAAAGGAGGCAGCATGGAGGCGAAGTTCGAGCATGGGCTGGCGCTCATCCGTCAGGGGCTGGCGATCCTCGAGAAGAGCAGCAAGGGCGAACCCGTTGGCAGCATGGTCATGTCACCGCGGGTGGCCAAGCTCGGGAGGATCGCCCATCTCCACCTGAAGGCTATCGAGGACGGTGGCGGGCACATGACGCTCGGACAGTCGCGGGAGATCCGCCGGCACCACTGGGGCTCGCAGGTCCGCTCGACCGCCAACCTGTTCGGGACGAAGGACAGCGGGGCCATCCTGTACCGCAAGGGGCCCGTGGGCCAGCGGCCCAGGGACACAGACCCCATTCGGTTGACGAAAGAGGGCGAACGGCTGGCCACGGAGTACCGCAGGCTGCAGGGGCACGCAGCGTGACTCCTCGCTGGTCGGCACCCACCGAATTCGCTACGCCTGCCACGGGGGGAAGGGGAACGAGATGATCGGCATCATTCTCAATCAGCCCGTCGATTCGATTACCGTCGGGGTCTCCGGGAACCGCCGGGGGAGCCAGACAGGCCTCGAGGTCCCGTCACCTGGGCCGGAGGAGCCCTGCACTTCGTGCGGCGCCCGCATCGAGCACCATGCGGCGCTGTGTCCGTCGTGCGGACGGGCCGTACTCAAGGACGTGTTATTCGACTCCGAAGGGGCGCCAGGGCGCCACCGTTCGGGCCTTCCGGTCCGGGAGTTGTTCGCACCGGGCTCATCGACGCTGTTCTCAATACCGGAAGGGACATCGACACGGCAATGACGATTCACGCGGCGCGGCGAAGCACGCGTCTCACTGCGTGGCTGTCGCGAGACGGTGACTCGATCGTCCTCGTACTCCCCGGATCGGGGGAGCTGAGGTTCCAGGAAGGGGAGTCGGGGCCCTCCGGCGGATCGCAGTGGGAGGTGCTCGACAAGATCCTGCGTTCCACCGGCAGGTAGCCAGGCCGGCGTGGCCGGGTCGTTACCACCGAGGCACAAGAAAGGACAGGGACATGGGCAAGGGTTTTGGATTGAAGCCGCTGGAAGACCGCATCGCGGTGCTTCCGAGCGAGGAGGAGGACTCCACGGCCTCGGGGATCGTGATCCCGGACACCGCCAAGGAGAAGCCCCAGGAAGGTGAGGTCATGGCGGTGGGCCCGGGGCGGTTCGAAGACGGGCAACGCATCCCGATGGACGTGAACGTCGGGGACAAGGTCATCTACTCGAAGTACGGCGGCACCGAGGTCAAGGTGGAGGGCGAGGAGTACCTGATCCTTTCCGCCCGCGACGTGCTGGCCGTCAGCAGCTCAGAGAGGAAGGCGTCATGACGGCGAAGGTGCTGAAGTTCGACGAGGAGGCCAGACGGGCCCTCGAGGCGGGGGTCGACAAGCTGGCCGACACAGTGTCGATCACGCTGGGCCCGAAGGGCCGCAACGTTGTGCTCGACAAGCGCTGGGGTGCCCCCACCATCACCAACGACGGCGTGACGATCGCCAAGGAGATCGAGCTGGAGGACCCGTTCGAGAACATGGGCGCCCAACTGGCCAAGGAGGTCGCCACCAAGACCAACGACGTGGCCGGTGACGGGACCACCACCGCCACGGTGCTCGCCCGGGCCATGGTCCACAACGGGATGCGCAACGTCGCCGCGGGAGCCAACCCCATGGCGTTGAAGCGGGGCATCGAGCGGGCCGTGGCGGCGGTGGTGGGGCACCTCGGCAAGCACGCGCTCGACGTCGAGGGCCGCGACGACATCGCCCACGTGGCCGGCCTGTCGGCGGCCGACGACGCCGTCGGCGACTCGATCGCCGAGGCGTTCGACAAAGTCGGCAAGGACGGGGTCATCACGGTGGAGGAGTCGCAGACCTTCGGCATCGAGCTCGAGTTCGTCGAGGGGATGCAGTTCGACAAGGGCTATATCTCGCCCTACTTCGTCACCGACCCCGAGGCCATGGAGTCCCGCCTCGAGGATCCGTACATCCTGCTGGCCGGCAGGAAGGTCTCGAGGATCCAGGACCTGCTGCCCGTCCTGGAGAAGCTGGTTCAGGGCGGGAAGCCCCTCCTGATCGTCGCGGAGGACGTGGAGGGCGAGGCCCTTGCCACCCTCGTCGTGAACAAGCTCCGCGGCTCCTTCACCGCCGTCGCTGTGAAGGCCCCCGGGTTCGGCGACCGCCGCAAGGCCATGCTCGAGGACATGGCCATCCTCTCGGGGGCCCAGGTCGTCTCCGATGAGGTCGGCCTCAAGCTCGAGAACGTGACGCTCGACCTCCTGGGGAGAGCCCGCAAGGTCATCGTGACCAAGGACGACACCACCATCGTCGAGGGCCAGGGCGATCCGGAGCGGATCAGGGGCCGCGTGAGCCAGCTCAAGGCCGAGATCGAGAAGACGGATTCCGACTACGACCGGGAGAAGCTCCAGGAGCGGCTGGCCAAGCTTTCCGGCGGGGTGGCCGTGATCAAGGTCGGGGCGGCGACCGAGGTCGAGCTCAAGGAAAAGAAACACCGCATCGAGGACGCGGTGTCCGCGACGCGGGCGGCCATCGAGGAGGGCACCGTGGCCGGAGGCGGGGTCGCCCTGATCCGGGCCGAAGAGGCGATCGACGTCGACAGCCTCGGGCTTTCTGGCGACGAGGCCACGGGAGCGCTGATCGTGCGGCGGTCGCTGCAGGAGCCGGCCAGGCTGATCGCCGGCAACGCCGGGTTCGAGGGCGCCGTCGTTGTGGAGCGTATCCGCGGCGAGGTGGACGCCATGGGCTTCAACGCGGCCACCGGGGCGTGGGGAGACCTCAGGATGGCCGGGATCATCGACCCCGCCAAGGTCACCCGCTCCGCGCTGCAGAACGCGGCGTCCATTGCGGCACTCGTGCTGACCACGGAGTGCGCCGTCGCCGAGAGGCCGGACAGGGATGTCCAGGGCGTGGGCGAGTACGGCGGGATGCAGTAGGGCCCGAGAGCCCAGCACCGCACCGCGTGAGCGAGGGTTCGGGCAACCGGGCCCTCGCTTCGCGGCGCCAACAGGAAGCCGGCAGCTTGTCGAGCTTGCGTCCAGCGCCCGAGCCGACCTGATTCGCCAGATGTACGAGCGGCCGGAGACCCGCGATTTGGCAGAGGTGCTCATGGACCTGGAGGCTGAGCCTGCCATGAGGCTCAAGGTCGAGGGGGAATTGCGGCGGCTCGGCTGAGCGTCCCGACTACCTGATGCCGAAGAACGTCACCTTGTTGCCGTAGGCTTCAACGAAGGCCACGAAGGCGGCTCCCTTCGGTCCCGCGGCGATGCCCACGGGCCCGCTCCTGACGGTGGGGATGCGCCACTCGGTGATCGCTCCGTCGATGGTCATCCTCCCCACCCTGTTGTTCACCTCGGTGAACCACAGGTTGCCATCGGCCCCCGTCGTGATGCCGGCGCCGGTCTCGCCAACGGGAAGCGGGAATTCGGTGTTCCCGCCGTCGGGTGTGATCCGGCCGATGATGGCGCTAGGGCTGGCCCCGGCGGTGAACCACATGGCCC
>JBKPBM010000088.1:0-5028 GCA_046744325.1 Actinomycetota bacterium
ACCGAGACGAGGACGAGGTCACCGGCGACGCGCGCCCACGCGTCGTGATCCTGGGCGCCGGGCCGAACCGGATCGGGCAGGGGATCGAATTCGACTACGCCTGCGTCCACGCGGCATTCGCCCTGCGCGAGGCGGGGTTCGAGGCTGTGATGGTGAACTCGAATCCCGAGACGGTCTCCACCGACTACGACACCAGCGACCGGCTGTACTTCGAGCCGATCTGCGTTGAGGACGTCCTGGCCGTGTGCGAGGCCGAGCGGCCGGTCGGGGTCCTGGTGCAGTTCGGGGGGCAGACCCCGCTGGCCATCGCCCGCGAGCTGGAGGCCGAGGGGGTGCCGGTGCTGGGCACCTCGACCGACGACCTCGACGTCGCCGAGGATCGCCTGAGGTTCGGAGCGCTGCTCGCCGCGCTGGAGATCCCCTCGCCCCCGCACGGCGTCGCCGCCTCGGCCGCCGAGGCCAGGGAGGTGGCCCGCCGGGTCGGCTTCCCGCTGGTGGTCCGCCCCTCCTACGTCCTGGGTGGCCGGGCCATGGAGATCGTGGACGGGGAGGACCAGCTGGAGGGCTTCGTGGCCACCGCCGCCGCGGCCAGCCCGGAGCACCCGGTCTTTCTCGACCGGTTCCTGGAGGGGGCCATCGAGGTCGACGTCGACGCCGTGTCGGACGGGGACGACGTCCTGATCTGCGCGGTGCTCGAGCACATCGAGGAGGCCGGCGTGCACTCGGGCGACTCGACCTGCGTGGTCCCCCCGGCCACGCTGTCCGACGAGGAGCTGGACCGGATCGAGGAGGCGGTCGCCTCGATCGCCCGTGCCCTGAGGGTCCGCGGGCTGCTCAACGTCCAGCTCGCGGTGCGCGACGAGGTTCCCTTCGTCCTGGAGGCCAACCCTCGCTCCTCCCGGACGGTGCCCTTCGTGTCGAAGGCGACCGGGGTCCCCCTGGCCCGGCTGGCCGCACGGGTCATCGCGGGGGCCACGCTCGCCGAGCTCCGAGCGTCCGGGCTCGCTCCGGCCGCGGGGACCGGGTACCGGCGGCTGGCGCACGTGGCGGTGAAGGCCGCCGTGCTGCCCTTCGGACGCTTTCCCGGTGTGGATACGGTCCTGGGGCCCGAGATGCGTTCCACCGGCGAGGTCATGGGCGTGGCCGGGGACCTCGGCACCGCGCTGGCCCGGGCCCAGGAGGGCACCGGATCGGCGCTTCCCCGGTCGGGGACGGTGTTCGTCTCGGTGGCCAACCGCGACAAGCGGGCCATCGCCATGCCGGCCCGGCGCCTGCACGAGCTGGGGTTCGGGATCGTGGCCACCAGGGGGACGGCCGCCGTCCTGGCCCGGGCGGGAATCCCGGCGGCCTGTGTGCGCAAGCGATCGGAGGGCACGCCCAACGCCGCCGACCTGATCGCCGCGGGCGCCGTCGACCTCGTCGTCAACACTCCATTCGGGCGCGGCCCGCGAACGGACGGGTACTTCATCAGGACCGCCGCGGCGCTGGCGGGGGTGCCCTGCATCACCACCATGGCTGGCCTGGCGGCGGCGCTGCACGGCGTCGAGGCCCAGCTGTTCGGCGAGCGGTCGCCGCGAAGCCTGCAGGAGTACCATGCCGCGGTGTTCGCGTCGGAGTCATCCGTGGTCCCCCTCGGTCCGCTGGTGCACGCCGGGAGCGAGGGGCGATGAACCACAGCCGGTGCGAGGTCCTGTCGAATCGCCGGTCGGGGGCCTACGTCTCGCTGACCCTGGTGGCGCCGGACATCGCCGACCGCGCCAGGCCGGGCCAGTTCGTGGAGATCGGGATGCCGGAGGGACGCACGTTCCTGCTCCGGCGGCCCTTCTCCATCCACCAGGCCTCCCGTCGGGGCGGCTGGGCGGGGACGCTGGAGATCGTGTTCGACGTGGTGGGCCCCGGGACGGCATGGCTCGCCGAGGCCCGGCCGCATGACACGCTGGACGTGATCGGGCCCCTGGGCCGGCCGTTCGCCTATCCGCACCAGCAGCGTTCGTGCCTGCTGGTCGGCGGGGGCTACGGCGCCGCGCCCCTGTACTTCCTGGCCGAGGAGCTCCGGGGGTTGGGCAAGCAGGTCAACATGATCACCGGGGCCCGCAGCCACGACCGGGTGTTCAAGCCGATCGAAGGCAAGCGCCTGGCGGACACGGTGGTCATCACCACCGAAGACGGGAGCATGGGGGAGCAGGGCATGGTCACCGACGTGCTGCCGGCCATGATCGAACGGACCGGGGCCGAGGTCGTCTACGCGTGCGGGCCCAACCGGATGCTCCGGGCGGTCGCCGAGGCGTGCCGGGCACGGCGGGTCATCTGCCAGGTGGCCGTCGAGGAGTTGATGGCCTGCGGCCTGGGCGTGTGCTGGACATGCACGGTCCCGTTGATCGCCCGGGACGGCGCCTCGTGGTGGAACGTCCGGGCCTGTATGGAGGGGCCGGTGTTCAACGCGGCCAGGATCTGGTGGGACCGGTGGTTGGGGGAGGAGGCGCCGGCGCCGCCGCCGACGGACGAAGAAGCCTCCGAGCCGGTGCGTGAGCCCGAGCGGGTGGAGGCCTCGCCCGGATGACCGAGCACCCGGATCCGTCGGCCAACGGGCACCAGCCGGCCGAGACGGAGGACGTCCCGGCGGTCGACGCGGCGCCGATCCCACCGTCCGTGGCGGTCGATCTGGACGGCGTCCGCTTCCCCACCCCGGTCCTCGCCGCGTCCGGCTGCTTCAACGTTGGCCGCGAGATGTCGGAGCTGATCGACCTCCGCGGGGTCGGTGGCATCGTGACCAAGAGTGTCACCCTGGGGCCGACCAAGGGCCTGGGGACTCCGCGGATGGCCGAGACCGAGTCCGGCATGCTCAACGCCATCGGGCTGCAGAACCCTGGCGTCCAGGAGTTCCTGGCCAAGGACGGCCAGTGGATCGAGGAGCTGGGGGTCCCGGTCCTGGTCTCCATCGCCGGCACCAGCGTCGAGGAGTATGTGCAGGTGGCCCTGCAGGTGGCCAAGCTCCGGGGCGTGGTGGCCCTGGAGGCGAACATCTCGTGTCCGAACGTGGAGCGCCGGAACCAGGTCTTCGCCTGCCACCCGGACCAGGCGGGCGAGGTGATCGGGGCCATGGCTCGGCTGACCACCGTTCCGATCTTCGCGAAGCTCACCGCGGATGTGACGAACATCGTCGAGGTGGCGGAGGCGTGCCTGCGCGCCGGGGCCCACGGGCTGTCGCTCATCAACACGCTCCTCGGCCTGTCCGTGGACGTCGATGGCTTCCGTCCGCGCCTGGCCGCGGTGACCGGAGGGCTCTCGGGCCCGGCCATCCGCCCGGTGGCCGTGCGCTGCGTCTACCAGGTGGCCCAGGCGTTCCCGGGGGTGCCGATCATGGGGATCGGCGGGATCAGCCGGGCCCGTGACGCCATCGAGTTCATCCTGGCGGGGGCCTGGGCCGTCCAGGTCGGGACGGCCAACTTCTACAACCCCGATGTGATCCCGCAGGTCTCCGCCGGCATCGAGGCCTTCCTGTCGGAGCGAGGTCTCTCCGAGGTGGCCGACATCCGGGGAATGGCACAGGTGCAGGGACGTGTCCCGGAACCCGCTCATCGTCGCGGCTGACGTCTCCGACCCCGAGGCCGCCGAGGCGCTGGCCCGGGAGCTGCGGGGCATCGTGGCCTTCGTCAAGGTGGGGCTGGAGCTGTTCACCGCCGCCGGTCCATGGGCGGTCGAGCGGGTCCGGGCGCACGCTCCCGTGTTCCTCGACCTCAAGCTGCACGACATCCCGACCACGGTCGAAGGCGCGGCGCGAAATGCCGGCCGCCTCGGCCCCAGTCTCCTCACGGTGCACGCCCTGGGTGGTCCGGACATGGTCCGGGCGGCGGTGGAGGGATCCCGGGTGGGGGCGGCGGAATCGGGGACCGAGCCACCGGCGATCATCGCCGTCACCGTCCTGTCCAGCCTGGCCGGCGAGGGCCTGGCCTCTCCTGCTTCCCTGGCCTTCGAGGCGGTCTCGGCCGGTGCGGCCGGCGTGGTGGTCTCCGGTGAGGACGTGCGGGCTGTGCGCGAGGCCCTGGGCGACGGTCCCACCCTGGTCGTCCCGGGCATCCGGCCTGGCGGTCAGCCCGCGAACGACCACGCCCGGGTGCTCTCGCCCGGGGAGGCTCTGGAGCTGGGGGCGGACTACGTGGTGGTGGGCCGGCCCATCACCGCCAGTGCCGACCGGGCGGCGGCGGCCCGGGCCATCCTGCGCGAGGCCGGGATCGGGTGAGGGCCACCGCGTGAACCAGGAGGAGGCAGCCGCCCTGTTCGAGCGGAGCGGGGCCATGCTCCGCGGCCACTTCCTCCTCTCCTCGGGCCGCCACTCCGACCGCTACGTCCAGAAGGCCCGGGTCCTCGAGGATCCGGCGGCGACGATGGCCCTGGCGCGCGAGATCGCCTCGTGGTATCGAGACATCCAGGTCGTCGTGGTCCCGGCCCTCGGAGCGATCCCCCTCGGGTTCGCGGTGGCCCTCGCCGCCGGCGCCCGCTCGATGTTCGCGGAGCGAGAGGACGGCACCATGCGCCTGCGCCGTGGGTTCATCCTGTCGCCCGGGCAGCGGGCGCTGATCGTCGAGGACGTGGTGACGACCGGGGGCTCGGCGCTCGAGCTCTGGGAGCTCGCCGGCGCCACGGGTGCCGAGCGGCTGGGAGTCGCGGCGCTGATCGACCGGTCTGAGGGTGCGTCGGTCCCGTTCCCCCTGCGATCCATCCTCACCGTTCGGGCGGACTCATGGGCAGCCGAGGCATGCCCGCTGTGCCGAGATGGCGTTCCCGTGGACATCCCCGGCTCGCGTCATCTGACCGTCACGTAGAGGTTCACGCCGGATTGCTGCGGCAGAAGGCTCATGCCTATAATCCGCCCGCATCACGGCCGGACAGCCGATCGACGCGCGAGATCAAGGAGGCAGCATGCCCCTACCCACGCTCACTGAGGAGCAGCGAAAGGAAGCCCTGGCCAAGGCGGCGGAGGCCCGCAGGCGCCGCGCCGACCTCAAGGCGCAGCTTAAATCCGAGAAG
>JBKPBM010000289.1:0-2867 GCA_046744325.1 Actinomycetota bacterium
CCGTTCGGCCTGATCGACCACACCTTCGACCTGTTCTGCGCCGGCGACCGGCCTCAGTGCGAGAACGTGCTGGTCGGGTCGTGGGATGGCGTCGAGGTGCGCCTGGCCGATCTGTGGTTCGCCGGGCCGGCAGGAGATGCCGCGCAGAGGCTGGCCACCGAGGGAACCTTCGGGCTGGGCGTGCTGTGGTCCCGCCAGCTCTCCCAGCGTGGGCTGCGCTTCTCCGTCGCCATCGCCGAGATCGGTGCGTCCGTCCCGCACATCGCCATCCGGCGCCGGGACGTCGGGAGCCTCCTGGCCTCCACCCTCGCGCCCAACGGGCTTCGGTTCGAATCCGAGCGCTTCAACCACCTCTACGAGGTGCGGACGGACGATCGCGCGTACGCGTGGCAGTTCGTCGATGCGGGACTGATGGGGTCGCTGCTCGATCTCGCCTCCGCGGGAGCGGACGTCAGCGTCGAGGCCGGCGGCCGGCACCTCCTGGTCTACTCGCGACGGCGCCGGCCGGACCGGCTGTTCCCGCTGGTCCTGGCCGCCGCAGAGCTCCACCGCCACATCCCCGGCGTGGTGCTGCGCCAGTAAGCGCCTCCGGCGACGAGCTAGACGGCCCGTTCGATCTCGATGGCGATCAGGCAGCGCCGCTCGCGGACCATGGCCTCCCGGTACTCGCCCCAGTCCGGGTGCTCACCTGCGATCCCGCGGTAGTACTCGACCAGCGGCTCCATCGCGTCGGGAAGCGACAGGATCGCGGCCGGGCCCTCGACCTGGACGGACTGCCCCAAGAACCGATCGGTCATCAGGCAGAGCGCTGCCCGCGGGTCCCGTCGGAGGTTCCGGACCTTGGCCGCCGGCTCCCTCGTGCTGATGACCACCCGCCCCTCAGCGTCCACGCCAACCAGGACCGGGGTGAGCTGGACCCGCCCGTCCCGGCGGTAGGTGCCCAGCACGGCCCGGTGGTTCAGCCGGACGAAGTCCCTGGCCTCTTCGGCGTTCATCCGGACCCCTTCCCCTCACGGCGTGTTCGATGCGACGATTCGGTCATACTCGCCCCCGTGGGCGTGATCGTCATCATCCTGGTGCTGGCCGTGGCCGGGCTCGTGGCCTGGTACTCGTACCAGCAGAAGCAGAAGCGGCGTGAGGAGCTGTTCGAATTTGCCGCCACCCACGCGCTCACGTGGTCGCGGGAGGATCCATGGTCCATCCCCAGCTCCTACGGGTTCCGCCTCTTCAGCCTGGGTGACGGGCGGGGCTGCGAGAACGTGCTGGCGGGGGTGTGGGACGGCCTGCCAGTCCGCGAAGCGGACTACTGGTACTACGACCAGTCCACCGACTCGAAGGGCAACCGGAGCCGGACCTACCACCGGTTCTCCATCGTCATCGCGGATCTGCCGTGCTCGGTCCCGCACGTGTCGATCGAGAAGGAGACGGTGTTCAGCCGGATGGCCGACCACCTGGGCTTCGCCGACCTCACCTTCGAGTCTGAGGAGTTCAACCGGGCCTACCAGGCTCGCTCGACCGACCGCGAGTTCGCCTACAAGCTGATCGACGCCCGCATGATGCAGTGGTTGGTGTCCATGGGCCAGGGCTTCGGGTTCGAGATCATGGGGCCGAACCTGCTCGCCTACAGCGGGAAGCGTCGGCCGACCGAGTTGATCCCGCTGTTCGGGATGGCCAAGCTGTTCGACGAGCACGTGCCGAACCTCGTGTGGACCGACTATGGAATCGGGCCGCCTCCCACCCCGGCGGTCCCCCCGCCGCCGGGCCAGGACGAGGCCGCGCCGGGAAGGAGCACATCGTGATCTGGGTGTTCGTGGCCATCGGGATCATCGTCATCATCGGGCTGGGGCTGGTCCTTTCGTACAACCGGTTCGTCAGCCAGCGCAACCTGATCAGGAACTCGTTCGCCAACATCGATACCGAGCTGCGACGGCGCTACGACCTGATCCCGAACCTGGTCGAGACCGTGAAGGGGTACGCGGCGCACGAGCGCGAGGTGTTCGAGGAGGTGGCTCGGGCCCGGTCCGCCGCCGCGGCCACCAGCGGGCAGTCCCCGGCGACGCAGGCCGCCGCCGAGGGTCCGTTCGTCGCCGCCCTGGGCCGCCTGTTCGCCGTGGCCGAGAACTACCCCGAGCTCACGGCCAACCAGAACTTCCTGGCGCTGCAATCGGAGCTCTCGAACACCGAGGACCGCATCCAGGCCGCCCGGCGCTTCTACAACGCCAACGTCCAGGACTACAACCGGCGGGTGCAGTCGTTCCCCTCGGCGTTCATCGCGCGGTCGTTCGGGTTCAAGGAGGAGGAGTTCTTCGAGATCCCGGCGGCGGAGCGGGCGGTGGTCGCTGAGGCCCCGCGGGTGGACTTCGGTTTCCGCGGCGGCGAAGGAGGAGAAGCAGCAGCCCCTACGGCGCCGCCGGCTCCCCCCGGCTCGGTCCCACCACCCCCCGGGGGGCAAGGCGGAACGAGCGCCTGACGTTCCTGGTGAAGTAGGTCCAGGCAGCGGAGTAGATCAGGGCGACCAGGGCCAGACCGAACAGCACGCCCCTGACCCCGAATACGTCGGCCAGCCATCCGGCGATCAGGGCCGATCCAGCGAGCGTGATCGAGATCAGCGCTTCGTCGAAGGCAAAGATCCGTCCCCGGATCCGGTCCGGCACGATCAGCTGCAGGGCGTAGGAGGACAGCGTCCACTGCACGCCTCCCCCCAGGTGCGCCAGCAGGACGAACGCCCCCGCGACGTAGATGACCGGCATCCACGGGACCGCCGCGTAGGAGAGGCCGAAGATGACGAACGCGCCGGCGATGGCCCAGAACAGCGTCCGGAGGTCGTCGTCGCGGATGAACGGTCGGACCAGGAACGGCCCCAGGAC
>JBKPBM010000095.1:0-12429 GCA_046744325.1 Actinomycetota bacterium
CTTGACACCACCCTATCGCTCGCTATATTTTACCGATCGGTTATTTAACCGGAGGGTGCAATGGCAGTGGTGGCGGATCGGCTGGACCGGACGTTCGCGGCGCTCGCGGACCCCACGCGGCGGGCCATCCTGGCCCGGCTGGCCTCGGGGGAGGCCTCGGTGGGCGAGCTGGCCAGTCCGTTCAACATGAGCCTGCCGGCGGTGTCGAAGCACCTGAAGGTGCTCGAGCGGGCGGGCCTGATCGCCCGGAGCCGGGAGCGTCAGTGGCGGCCGGCCCGGCTGGAGGCCGGGCCGCTCAGGGAGGTCGCCGAGTGGACCGAGCGGTACCGGCGCTTCTGGGAGGAGAGCTACGACCGGCTGGACGAGTACCTGGAAGAGCTCCAGGGACGACGGAGAAAGGAGCAGGGCGATGGGCGCAAGCGGTAGCAACCAGCTCACGGTCACCACCCCATCGGATCGCGAGATCGTCATGACGCGGGTCTTCGACGCGCCGCGCGACCTCGTGTTCGAGGCGCACACATCGTGTGAGCACATGTCGCGGTGGTGGGGCCCAAGGCGCTACGAGGTCAGCAGCTGCGAGATGGACTTCCGTCCGGGCGGCCGGTGGCGGATCGTGCACCGAGGCTCCGAGGGACAGGAGTTCGGCTTCCGCGGCGAGTTCCGCGAGATCGTCCGGCCAGAGCGCATCGTGTGGACATTCGAATTCGAAGGCATGCCGGGCCACGTCTCCGTCGACTCGCTGACCCTCGAGGAACACGACGGGAAGACCACGCTGACGGCCATCTCGGTCTTCGACACGGTGGAGGACCGCGACGGGATGCTCAAGTCCGGGATGGAGGAGGGGGCCGCCGAGACGTACGAGCGCCTGGATGAGTACCTCGACGTCCTCAGGGGGCGCGCGGCGAGCTGACCAACCCGTCCCGCCCTCGGCTCGTTCGGGGGATCGGGTGTGCTGGAGGCCGAAGTCCGCTTCCTCGGTGACCTGGCGGCCGGCAACCTGATCTCGGAGCCCGTGGGACCCTCCGACTGGATCCGGATCGCCGAGCTGGTGGCCCTCTCCCGGGACCTGCCACCCGGCACGGTGGACGCGTCGGTCGTTGCCACAGCGGAGCGTCTCGGGGCCTCAGAGGTGGCCACCCTGGATCGGCGGCATTTCACGATCGTTCGGCCGGCTCACGTCGAAGCGTTCGACATCGTTCCGTGAGACCGCGGATGGGTCGGTAGGATCGTCGCCCGTGCGCTTCGCCATCGGGGTCCCCAACGTTCGCCAGTACGGTGATCCCCTCCTCCTGGTCGAGCTGGCCCGCTCGGCCGAGGAGGCCGGGTGGGACGGGTTCTTCCTCTGGGACCACCTGGTCTACCGCGGCGCCGGCGAGCCCGTGGCGGATCCTTGGATCACCATCGCCGCGATCGCCTCGGAGACGCGGTCGATCCGCCTGGGGGTGTGCATGGCCGTCCTGGCCCGTCGGCGGCCCTGGAAGGTGGCCCGGGAGACCGCCACGCTCGACGTCCTCACCGGCGGGCGGCTGGTGTTCGGGGCCAGCCTCGGGTCACTGGGAACCGAGGAGTTCGAGGCCTTCGGCGAGGACCCCGATCCCCGGATCCGGGCGGAGAAGCTCGACGAGGGCCTGGAGATCATCGCCGGCCTGTGGACCGGCGAACCGTTCTCCTTTCGGGGCCGTCACTACCGGGTGGACGAGGCCGCGTTCCGGCCCACCCCGGTCCAGCGTCCGCGGATCCCCATCTGGGTGGCCGGCCGGTGGCCCAGCCGTCGGCCGTTCCAGCGCGCGGCTCGGTGGGACGGCGTCTTCCCCACGCAACGGGACGTGGGGTTCAACGACCTGATCCCATTGGACGAACTCCAGCGCATCATCGAGTACACGCGCGGGCTGCGGGCGGATCCGGCGTCACCCTTCGACGTGATCATGGAGGGGACCACCCCTTCCGATCCGGTTGCGGGATGGCCGATCGCTGCGCCCTACGTCGAGGCGGGCCTCACCTGGTGGGTCGAGCGACTCGGCTGGTTCCGCGGCTCGGTGGACGAGATGCGCTCGCGGGCCCGCGCCGGGCCGCCCCGGGCCTGACGCCGTTTCCTCAGGCGGGGACGTCCATCCCGTCCAGGAACCGCCACCACGCGTCGAGCACCTCGATCGACGAAGCCACGACGGCGTCCTCGTCCTCTTCCCCCATCTCCTCGACGATCCTGCGCTCGGCGGCGGCGTGTTCCACGTCCAGCGCGGAGTGCGTCTCGAAGAACTGGAGGCCGGGGCCGCCCGTGATCCCGTAATGCGCCCGGAGGCCGTCGATCTTCGCGGCGCTCACGGCCGGGACCTGGCGCTCGTAGGCGAACAGCGCGGCCACCGCGGCCCCCACCGGAGCCTCGGCGGCGACGCGGCGATAGGTCTCCACCAGCTCACTGGTCGACGGGGTGGGTGTGGCGTCGATGACGTCGGTGCGGGGCACGCCCACGGCCTCGGCGAAGCGGAGCCACAGCTCGGCGTGGTTCGCGTCGCCGTGCTCCTCGTCCCACAGGTTGTCCAGGAGGGCCTGGCGGACGTCGGGCCGCGCGGTGCGCGCATGGATCGCCGAGATGAACCGTGGGAAGTTCGATTCGAACGCGTAGTACTGCCTCGCGTACTCCTGGAGGTTCTCCTTGGGCAGAGTGCCCGCCGTCCACTTCGCGTAGAACGGGTGCGTCAGCAGGTGGCGCGCGTCGATCAGCGCCTCGATCCGGTCGATCAGCATGTCCCCCCGTCTCCTTCCCCGTGAGGCCGTCGGATGGTCCCGGGCATGCTCGCCGCACGAGCGGCTGCCCGTCAAGCTCTGGTCGTTCCTCCTCCTCTCCTCAGATCCTCAGATCCTCAGAACAGGCCGGTGGTCTGGCCCTGGTCGTCGATGTCCACCCGGGTGAACGCCGGCTGGGCCCCCAGGCCCGGCATCAGCATGATGTCGCCGCAGAGCACGACCACGAACCCGGCGCCGACCGAGGGCAGGATGTCCCGGATCGGCAGGCGGAACCCCCGCGGTCGTCCCTTCTGATACTGGTCGTGCGACAGGGACAGGTGGGTCTTGGCCATGCACACGGGGAGGTCGCCCAGCCCTTCGGCCGCGAGCCGATCGAGCTTCCGCCCGGCCTCCGGGAGATACTCCACGCCCTCGGCGCCGTACAACCGCGTGGCGATCCGCTCGATCTGCTCCCTCAGGGGAAGGCCCGGAGGATTGATGGGAGCGAACCCGCTGGGCCCCTCCGTGGCCCTCACCACCGCGTCGGCCAGCTCCGACGCCCCCTCGCCTCCCCGGGTGAACCCCTCGTTGACCGCCACCGCGTCTGGACCGAGCTCGCCGGCCAGGTCCCGCACCTGCCGGATCTCGTCCTCCGTGTCGGTGGGGAACCGGTTCACGGAGATCACGCACCGCAGGCCGAACGCGCGGACCACGTCGAGGTGGGCGGCCAGGTTCTCCATGCCCTGGGCGATCGCGGCGGGGTTCGGTTCGGTGAGGGCCGGCCCGTCGGGCACCCCTCCGTGGGCCTTCAGCGCCCGGACCGTGGCGACCAGCACGGCGGCGGAGGGGCGAAGGCCACCGTACCGGCACATGATGTGGCAGAACTTCTCCAGCCCGAGCTCGGATCCGAAGCCCGCCTCGGTGATCACCAGCTCGCCCAGCTTCAGGCCCACCCGGTCGGCCATGATCGAGTTGTTCGCCGTGGCGATGTTCCCGAACGGGCCGGTGTGGATCAGGACCGGCTGGCCCTCGAGCGACTGGACCAGGTTCGGGCGGATCGTCTCCTTGAGCAGCGCGGTCATGGCCCCCGCCACCCGGAGGTCCTCGGCGCTGACCCGGCGACCCTCCCGCGTCTCGGCCACCACGATCCGTCCCAGCCGGCGCCGGAGGTCCTGGAGGTCCGTGGCCAGGCCGAGCAGGGCCATGACCTCCGACGCCGCGGTGATGACGAACCCGGATTCGCGAGGGATCCCGTGGGCCGTGCCGCCCAGCCCGATGATGACGTCGCGCAGCGACCGGTCGTTCACATCGAGCGTGCGTGGCCACGACGCCGTCCTGGGGTCGATCCCCAATGGGTTGTCGTTGTAGATCGACGCGTCCAGGGCCGCCGCCAGCAGGTTGTGCGCCGCGGCCACGGCGTGGAAGTCGCCGGTGAAGTGGAGGTTGATGTCCTCCATCGGCACCACCTGCGCGTAGCCGCCGCCGGTGCCGCCCCCCTTGATCCCGAACACCGGGCCCACGGAGGGCTCGCGCATGCAGAGCACCACCCGCCGGCCCATCGCGCCCAGCGCCTGGGTCAGGCTGATCGAGGTGGTGGTCTTGCCCTCTCCGGCCTTCGTCGGGGTGATCGCGGTCACGATCACGATCCGGCCGTCGGGGCGGTCGCGGAGCCGGTCGAGCACGGAGAGGGATACCTTCGCCTTAAACCGCCCGTATGCCTCGATCTCATCGGGCTCCAGGCCGGCCTGCTCGGCGACCTCGGCGATGGGCCGAAGGTGGGCCGCGTGGGCGATCTCGATGGCGGTCTTCACGCCCGGATTCCTTCCAGCTCTTCGATGAGCGCGGGGACCACGGCGTTCACGTCCCCGATCACGGCGTAGTCCGCCCTGGACATGATCGGGGCCTCGGGATCGGTGTTGATGGCGATGAGCCGCTTCGCCCCCTTGCACCCGACCATGTGCTGGATCGCCCCGCTGATCCCGCAGGCGATGTAGACGTCGGGGGCGATGCGAACCCCGGTCTGGCCGACCTGGTCGCTGTGTGGCCGCCAGCCCAGGCTGGTCACGGCCCGCGAGCACCCCACGGCGCCGCCCAGCAGGGCGGCCAGCCGCTCAAGCCGCCGGAACCCGTCGGACCCGCCGACCCCGCGGCCGCCTCCCACCACCACCCGCGCCTCCGTCAGGGAGACGCCGGCCCCCGCGCGCTCGACCCGCCGGGCCACCCTGACCCGGAAGAGGTCATCGGTGAGCGTGGGAATGAACTCGGCGATCTCCGGTGCGGGGGTCCCGGGCGATGGTTCGGCCGGGACGGCGTGAGGGGCGATGGTCAGGAGCTTGGGGGCGCCGTGAAGCCTGGCCTCCTCAAGGAGGCTCCCGCCCCACCGGACCCGGGTGACCAGCCATGGGCTTCCCTCCCGGGCCGGAACGATGTCGGTGCAGTTCGCGGCCATCGGCAGATCGAGCCGGGCTGCGAGATGGGCCATGACCTCGTTCCCGCGGTCGCTCCCAGGGGCGACGATGACCGCGGGGTCGGTGACGGATCCCAGCCGGGCGAGGCTGGCGGCCCACGCCTGGGGCGCGTACTCGTGCAATCCGTCGTGGCGAACGAGGCGGATCCGCGCCGGGCCGAAGTCCGTGATGGCCTCCGCCACGGTGCCTTCGGGGTCCCCGATGACGACGGCGTCGAGCGACCGCCCCAGCTCGGGTGCCAGCCTCCTCCCGATGGTCAGCGCCTCGAGGGAGGTCGCCTCCAGCGCTCCGGCGTCGTGGTCGATCAGCACCATGACCACGGCTAGGCCACCCCAAGCGATCGCAGCACCTCGGCCAGCCGGGGAGCGGCCGTGGGTCCCGTGCCCAGCACGTCCACCTGCCGCTCCTGCTCCTTCGGGAGGACGAGCCGCACCATCTCCAGCGCCGGTTCGCCCCACGATGGTTCGAACCGGACGATCGGCTTCTTCTTCGCCCGGATGCGGCCGGGGAGCGAGGGGTACCGGGGCAGGTTGATCCCCTCGCGGACGGCGATGGCCGCGGGGAGTGGAACCTCGTACACCTCTCGCCCGCGCCCCGACTCCCGCTCGGCGACGGCGACCCCATCGAGGATCTCCAGCGCCTTGACCCCGGTGACGCAGGGCAGCCCGAGCGCCGTGGCCACCCGGATGCCCACCTGGTAGTCGCAGGTGTCGGCCGCCTCGTTACCGAACAGCAGGAGGTCGAACTCCGTGCCCTCTTCGGCCTGGGCCCGGATGGCCTGAACGATGGCCAGCGCGGTGGAGCCGGGGTCCCAGGTCCGGCCGTCTGCAGGCAGCAGCACGGCGTTGTCGATGCCCATCGACATGGCATCGCGCAGCTGCTCCACCGCCTCCTCGGGCCCGAGGGTGAGGACGGTGCTGACGCCTCCGTGGCGTTCGATCAGCCGGACAGCCTCCTCGACGGCACACTCCTCGTGCGGGCTCACCGTGAAGCCCACGTAGCGTGTGTCGATGTCCCGTCCGTCGGGCGTCAGCGTCATGCGCCCGCCGGCGGCGGGGACGCGCTTGACGCACACCAGCACGTTCACGCCGGCTGCCTCCTCAGGACCTCACGCGCTCGTTGGTCGGATCGAACAGGGGCGTGCTGCCGACCACGGCGACCGAGACCGGATAGCGCTCTGCGAAGTACTCGACGGCCAGGGTCGTGCCGACAACGGCCAGGTCCGGTGGCAGGTAGGCCATCAGGATGTGCTTCCCGACAGACGGGCCGGAGCCGGCGCTGGTCACGTACGAGCGACGGCCCTTCGCGTCCACGATCGGGTCGCCGTCCGGGGTGAGGATCGGTTCGCGGCCCAGCGGGTATCGCGTGACGCCGGTGGACGATGTCGGGTCGTCGACGGTGAGGGTGCACAGGATGGCGGCGGGCTCCCGGTCCCGCTGCTTGAGATACGCGTCCCTCCCGACGAAGTCCTGCTCCTTGACCGACTTGCGGGCCATCCCGGCCTCGACCAGGTCGTACTCGAGCTCCAGCTCGTTGCCGTGGGCCCGGTAGCACTTCTCCAGCCGGCCGGAGTTGAGATAGACACCCACCCCCACCGGGAGAACACCGAGGGGCTGCCCCGCTTCCCAGACGGTGTCCCACAGGCGCTGCCCCTGCTCCATCGGGACGTACAGCTCCCAGCCCAGTTCGCCGACGTAGGAGATCCGGGAGGCCAGGACCGGCACCCCGCCCACCGTGATCCACCGGCAGGTGGCGAACGGGAAGCCCTCGTTCGACACGTCGTCGTCGGCGACCGAGGCGACCAGGTCGCGGGCTCGGGGTCCCCACACGCCGAGCGTCGCCCAGCGAGAGGTCGCGTCGAAGAGCTGAGCCGAGCCGTCATCCGGAAGGTGGTCCGCGATCCACATGCGGTCGATCATCCCGGACAGCCCACCGGTGACCACCCGGAAGGCCTGGGTGCCGAGTCGCATGATCGTGAGGTCGGCCTTGATCCCGCCCGCCTCGTTCAGGAACGAGGTGTACACGACCCGGCCGATGGGGACGTCCATCTGGGCCACCGCCACGCGCTGCAGCGTGTCCAGGGCGCCTGGCCCGGTCACGTCCAGGACCGCGAAGGCCGAGAGGTCGATCAACCCCACGCGGTCCCGGAGGGCCAGGTGCTCGGCGTTGACGATGGGCGACCACCACCGGGACTCCCACTCGGCCTGCCGGGGCAGGACCCGGTCCCCGTACTGGTCCAGGAGGGAGGCGTTCGTCTCGTACCAGTTCGGGCGCTCCCACCCTGCCGTCTCGATGAACACGGCGCCCAGCTCGCGTTCCCGAGCGTGGAACGGACTGAGCCGGAGGTTCCGGTTGGACTCCCACTGCTCGGCGGGGTGCACGATCCCGTACGTCTTGTTGTAGCCCTCGGAGGCCCGGGCCTTGACGTGCGCGGAGGTCCGCTGGTGCGGATGGAACCGGGCGATGTCCGAGGCGTGCGGGTCGATCTCCGGTGTGCCGTCGGTCATCCATTCCGCGATGGTCCGTCCGATCCCCGGGGCCTCCTTGACCCAGACCGCGGCCACCGACCACAGGCCCCGGACCTCGGGGCTCTGTCCGAGGATGGGCATGCCGTCGGGGGTGAGTGACAACAGGCCGTTGACCGAGTACTTGATGCCGACCGACTCGTCGGCCAGGATCTCCGGGAACAGCTCCAGCGCTTGCTCCATCTGGGGGTCGAAGTCCTCGGCGGTGAACGGCAGCTCGGTGGGCGACTGTGCCGACTCCTCGATCGAGGGGATGTCGTCGGGCTCCATCAGGATGGGCCGATGCGCGTACGAGCCGATCTCGAACTCGCTCCCGTGCTGGCGCTCGTACATGTTCGTGTCGACGTCGCGGATGATCGGATAGCCGATCTCGCCCACGGTCTCGGCGAGCAACGGGACCGGCCCGACGTCGATCATCTGGTGCACGGCGGGGGTGAGGGGGATGTGCGCGCCGGCCATGCGGGCGATCCGGGGACTCCAGATCCCGCAGGCCACCACGATGACCTCGGTGGCGATCACGCCCTTGTCGGTCCGGACGCCACGGATGTGCCCGTCCGCGACGTCAATCGCGGTGACCTCGGTGTTGGCAAACACGCGCAGCGCGCCCAGGCGCGTCCCCTCGTCGCGCATGAGGGTGCCGGCTCGAAGCGAGTCCACCACGCCCACACCGGGCGTGTAGAACCCGCCGAGGATCACGTCCTCGTTGATGAACGAGACCAGCTTCTTGACCTCCGCGGGGGTGAGCAGCTCGGCGGGCTCGCCCCACGCCTTGGCCGAGGCCAGCCGGCGCTTGAGCTCCTCCACCCGCTGTGGGGTCCGGGCCACCTCGATCCCCCCGCTCTCCGTGAACACCCCCAGCTCCTTGTACTGGCGGATGGTGTCCTGGGTGAACTTCGTCATCTCCTTGGAGTGGTCCACGGGGAACAGAAAGTTCGAGGCGTGGCCGGTGGACCCGCCCGGGTTGGGCAGGGGACCCTTGTCCAGCTGCACGATGTCCTTCCACCCCATCTTGGCCAGGTGGTAGGCCATGCTGTTGCCCTGGATGCCGGCCCCTATGACCACGACGCTGGCGGAGGTGGGGACCTCGGTCATGCCAGGGACTCCTCCTCACCGGCGGGCCCGGCCAGCCATCCGTTGCGGGCCAGCGCACCGCGAACCCACCGCATCGTGGCATCGACCTGGTTGAACGTGTTGATGTGGATTCCGGCCACCGCCGCACCGGGCTGGGCCAGGCCAGGGGACAGTCCGGCGATGAGGGCGTCGGGGCGGTACGCGGTCCGACCGACCAGCCTGGCCACCAACCCGTCGTGCTTGCGGACGAACCGCAGCGAGTCGCCCACCCCGATCCGCAGCGTGATCTCCAGGAGCTTCGCCCGGTTCACCACGCCCGGCATGCCGACGTAGACCGGTAGGTCGACCCCTGCCCGGCGAATGCCGTCGATCCAGCCCGCGATGGCCGCGGGGTCGAAGCAGATCTGGGTGACCACATAGGAGGCGAACGGTTGCTTGTCGGCCAGGGCCTGGATCAGCCCCGGGTCGTCGATGAGTGGGTGCCGCTCCGGGTAGCCGGCGACCCCGACGCGTTCGAACCGCTGATCCGAATCGGCCATGGCCCGAAGGAGCGACAGGCTGGAGTCGAATGGGCCCGCCGGCTCGCGCCCGTCCCCCCCGACCACGAACAACTCCCGGATCCCCATCGCGCGCACCCGGGCCATGACATCCGTGAGATGGGCGCGATCGACGACCTGGCGCGCGGAGATGTGGGGCACGGCGTTGAACCCGCTGGCGGTCAGCCGTTCGCACAGCTCGAGCGTGGGCTCCAGGCCCCGGCGGGGCGACGAGGTCACGGTGACCGTGGCCCCGCGGGGCAGCCCGGCGGCCTGTTCCTCGGCCCCGCGAAGCGGGATCAGCTCGAACCGAAGACGGGGCCCGGTCGCGTGCAGCGTCACTGCTTCGGGATCTCCTTGGTCGGGTCGAACGCCGGCTTGGGCGAGACGACGGCCTTGACCCGTCCCGACCTCGGGTGGTCCACCTCGAGCTCGGTGCCCAGCGCCTCGTAGTCGACGGGAAGCATGGCGAAGCCGATGTTCTTCTCCATCCTCGGGGAGTGGCACGAGGACGTGACCCGGCCGACCTCTCGGCCACCCGAGTAGACGGGGAAGTAGTCGATCATCTCGTTGTCGATGTAGCTGCCCAGCGAGTCGCCGTCGATCTCCACGCCGACCAGCTTCTGCTTCACGCCCTCGTCCTTGATGCGCTTGAGGGCGTCCTTGCCGACGAAGTCCGCTTCCTGGTCCAGGTCCACCATCCACGAGTAGCCCAGGCCGACCTCGTACGGGTTGTTGTTCAGCCACATGTCGCAGCCATAGGCCAGGATGCCGGCCTCGATCCGGCGGATGTGACAGGGGCCGATCACGCGGAGGTTGTGGGGCTTGCCCGCCTCCAGCACGGTGTTCCACAGCTTGTCGGCGTTGCGGCGAGCGTCGTGCAGGTAGATCTCGAATCCGATCTCGCCGCTGTAGCCGGTGCGGGAGACCTCCACCTCCATCCCGTCGAGGGTGAGGCCCAGGGCCATGTCGTAGTACGGGATCTCCGGCACCTCGGGCCCGAACAGTTCGGCGATGACCTCCTTGGCCTTGGGCCCCTGGATCTGGACCGGAGCGATGTCCACCTCCCGGATCGTGACGTTCAGGCCCGAGTGGTAGGCCAGGCCCATGGCCCACAGGTCGACGTCGCTGTCGGCCAGGGACAGGCGGAACACGTTCTCGTCGGTCCGGAGCAGGACCGGGTCGTTGATGATGCCGCCGTCCGGGGCGATGACGAACACATACTTGCACTGCCCCACCTTGCACTTGTTCAGGTCACGGGGGACCAGCATGTTGGTGAAGGTGAACGCGTCGGGCCCGGAGATCTCGATCTGGCGCTCCACGCCAACGTCCCACATGGTCACCTCGTTCAGCAGGTGCCAGTACTCCTCGACCGGATCGCCGTAGTGGCGGGGGTGGTAGAAGTGGTTGTAGACGCTGTACACCTTTACCCCATGCTTGCGCGAGGAGTAGAAGTACGGCGTCCTCCGTAGCCTCGTGTAGAGCAGGATGGCCGGCCGTTCCTCGATCGCCACGTGCGATTCCTCCTCCCTCGTTCTGGTCCTCAGGATGACCTCGGCTCCGCCGCAGTGGAGCCGGATCCATCGAATCCCATACGCTGCGAGATCTCTGCGGCCGCGGACGCGGCCGCACGCCCGACGCGTTTCATGGTCCCGGCCCGGAGCCGGTACGCGGGCCCCGAGACGCTGACCGCGGCGATCACCCGTCCCGTGCCGTCGCGAACGGGCGCGGCGACCGCGTTGAGACCGACCTCCAGCTCCTCCTTCGTCCAGGCGTAGCCGCGAACCCGGACCTCTGCCAGCTCCGCCTCCAACGCGCGCCGGCCCACGATCGTGCGGGCCGTGAGCCGTTCCAACGGGCGAGCCAGCAGCCTTCGACGCTCGGCGTCGGGGAGGTGGGCCAGCAGGACCTTGCCGTTGGACGTGCAGTGCAACGGCGTTCGGCGGCCCACCCAGTTGACGGTGACGATCGGGCGGGGGGCGGAGATCTGGTCGAGGTGCACGACCTCATCTGCCTCCAGGGCCGCCAGGTTGACGGTCTCCCCGACGTCCTGGGCCAGTTCCTCCAGGATCGGACGGGCTTGGCGAACCAGGTCGAGCCGGCCGCCGGCCACCGCGGCCAGCCGGATCAGGCCGAAGCCGAGGCGGTACCGGTCGGTGGCCGGGTTCCGCTCAACGAGGTCGCGCTCGGCCAGCGTCGAGAGCAGGCGCGAGGCGGTTGCCTTGTGCACGCCCAACCGCCGCCCGAGCTCGGTGACGCCCAGCTCCGCGGGCGACTCGGCGATCGCCTCCAGGACGGCCACCGCGCGCCCCACCGACTGGATCGAGACGGCCGAGCCGTTGCGCATGATGGATCGAGTTGCTCGTTCCGCAACCATGACCGCCAGACACGCTACGAAAGACCGGCGGTCAGGTCAAGCTCGAGGTCTCATTGACCCCCGCGTGCTCCTCGCCCCGTTCCACCGGCCGTTCGGGGAGGCGATCAGGCTGAGGCGGTGGAACCGGATGGTCGGCCGCCCGTGGAGGGCTGCGAGGATCGACTCTTCTCGGAAGGGCCGGGGGCCTCCGTCGGAGGACTCGGAGGCGAAGCACGCGCTCTCGATGCCGCTCCTCTTGCAGGATCCGCTCACGTGCCCTGAGCAGGTCGAACTGCGTGATGATTCCCCTCAAGCGGTCGGGGGCGTCGCGATCCACCACGGGAAGCACACCCAGCCGCCGTTCGGCCATTCGATCGGCCACGGTCCGCAGAGCCTCGTCCGGGTGGGCGACGACGATCTCCCGCAGCATGATGTCGTCGACGGTGCCCCTCATGTCGCTACGGGCAGCCCGCTCGATGATGTCCATCCACGGGACCACCCCGACGAGCGCCTGATCAGGGCCGGTCACGGGTAGCAGCCGTTGGCCCCGCATGGCGGACCGATCCAGGAGTGTCTCGTAGATGCGTTCGACGGAGCTCCCCGACTCGACGGTCAGCACGTCGGTGGCCATCACGTCGCGCACGAACAGGACCTCCATCGGGCCGACGGCGTATTCGCGGAGCACGTGAAAGCCCCGGCGGGCCACCTTCTCCGTGAGGATCGACCTCTTGAGCAACAACACACTGAGG
>JBKPBM010000180.1:0-5430 GCA_046744325.1 Actinomycetota bacterium
GGAACACCTCGTCCACCTCATGGCCGAGTACCACTCGACGCTGGTCGTGGTGTGCCCGGTCATGGCCCGGCATCTGCGCCATCCCGCCACGATGTCCCGCCGGCCGCGTGTGCTCATCGTGGCCGAGGAGATGACCGTTCCCGTCCTGAGGGAGGCCCTCGACGTCGGGGCGGAGGCCGTGTTCGCGTGGCCCGAGGAGCGAGACGAGCTGGTGCAGGCCATGTCGGCCGGCGTGCCGAGGATGCCGGAGGAGCTCGAGCACCGCGGCTCGGTGATCGCCGTGCTTGGGGGGTCGAGGGGGTGTCGGAACCACGTTCGTTGCGGTGCATCTCGCCGCTGCGTTCGCTTCCCGGGGCAACCGGACGGCCGTGGTCGACCTCGATCGAACCTTCGCAGAGCTGACGGTGGCCCTCGGTGCGGCTCCACCCTCCCGAACCATCGGCGATCTCGCCGCGGTGATGCACGAGCTCGGTCCGGACCATCTCGAACAGGCGCTGTTCCACCACCCTGCGGGCTTCTCCGCGCTGCTGGCGCCCGACCCCGACTCGGGCGCGTCGGTCCCTCTTGGTCTGTACTCGGCGTCGGTGGCGCTCCTGGCAGCGACCCAGGAGGTTGTGATCGTCCATCTCTCGCGTGGCGTCGATGAGGCGGTCCAGCTCGGATGCAGCCTCGCCGATCAGGTGCTGCTGGTGGTCTCCCTGGACCTCCTCGGGCTGGCCGGTGCCCGACGGACGATCCGAGCGCTCGGCCTGGGTCAGCGATCGACCCCACCGGTGATCGTGGTGAACAAGCTCGCTCATCAGCAGTTCTCGGACGAGGACGCGAACGCGGTCCTCGGGCTCCGGCCGGCCGCTCGGATCAGGTTCGACCCTGCCGCCCGTCGAGCTGCCGATCGCGGCGAGCTGCTCTCTTTGCGATCGCGGAAGGCGGGCAAGGACGTTCGTCGCCTGGCTCGGATGTTGATGCCGGTGCCTCCGGGCTCGCGGGTGACGGTGGGGGCGGGCCGATGACCACGTCCCTCGTCGATGCGCAGTCGATCCGGTCTCGTGTCCGGTCGCGGTTGATGCATCAGGGTGCCGAGCCCCTCGTCGCCCTCAACGCGCCCGAACGTCGCATGCGGGTGCGGTCGGAGGTCGTGGCCGTCCTGCGGGAGGAACGGGCCATCCTGCCGGCCAGCGCGATCACGGATGTTGTGAACCAGGTATCTGACGATGTCGTCGGCCTCGGTCCCATCGAGCGACTGCTGAGGGACCCGGAGGTCAGCGAGGTCATGGTGAACGGGGCCGACGACGTGTACGTGGAGCGAAAGGGGCGGCTCGAAAGGGTGGCCGACCTGGTGTTTGAGGGGGAGGACCAGGTCTTTCACCTGATCGAGAGGATCGTGGCCCCGCTCGGACTGAGGGTCGATGAGTCGATGCCCTACGTGGACGCCCGGCTCCCGGACGGAGCGCGGGTCAACGCGATCATCCCGCCCCTTTCGCTCTGCGGTCCCACCATCACCATCCGGAAGTTCACGCTTCGGCCGTTCTCGCCCGAGGACCTCGTGCGGCTGGGGACCCTGACCGGGCCCGTCATGGATTTCCTGGGGGCATGCGTTCGGGCGAAGGCGAACGTCCTGGTTTCGGGCGGAACGGGATCGGGAAAGACGACGCTCCTGGGCGTCCTGTCCTCCTTCATCCCGCCCCACGAGCGCCTGATCACGATCGAGGACGCGGCGGAGCTTCGACTCACCCAGCCCCACGTCGTGTCCCTGGAGGCGCGTCCCCCCAACGTGGAGGGAGCGGGCGAGGTGACCGTCCGAGCCCTTGTGCGCAACGCGCTTCGTATGCGTCCGGACCGGATCATCGTGGGAGAGGTCCGCGGAGGCGAGGCCCTGGACATGCTCCAGGCGATGAACACGGGCCACGAGGGCTCGCTGTCCACGGCCCACGCGAACTCGCCACGGGACCTTCTGTCGCGCCTGGAGACGATGGCGCTCATGTCGGACATCGAGCTTCCCGTCTCTCACGTGCGGGAGCAGATCGCGGGCGCGTTGGACCTGATCGTGCACGTCGTCCGGCTACCCGAGGGGCGGCGTGTGATCGCTCGCGTCGCGGCCGTGGAAGGCCTGAGCGGCGGCTCGGTCGTCCTGCAGGATCTCTTCATCTGGAGGCGCGGCGAGCACGCTGCCCTGCACCCCACCGGGGCCATGACGTCGATCGAGCGCCTCCTCGCGGAGCGCGATGAGCGGATCGATCCGAGGGTGTTCGGCGCCCTCCACTCACCGCGTGGCTCCGCGGGAGCGACCGGGGGGGCATCAGGAACCCACTCCGCGTCCGGCGCGTCGATCCGGCGATCGAGATCCAGCGCCCGGAGGCCCCGGCAGCAAGCGGGAGATGCCTGGGCTGGCTCGCTTCGATCACTGGGGAGCGCTCTCGAATGAGTGTGTGGGTGTCTCCGGCGGCGTTCGGTGTGGCCGTGCTGGCGGCCCTCTGGCTGGTCGGGCGAGGGAGCGCTCACTCCGGGCTGTCCCGCAGGCTGCGCTCGCTTCCGCCACCCGAGTCCAGCATGACGGACCGACCCCTTACGGCTACCGGATGGGCGCGAGCCCGCCTCGGGCCGTGGGCGCTTCGGGGGCTGTCGATCGTGAGCGGCGGGTTCATCGGCATGCGCCTCGCGGGACCGCCGGGACTCCTCGTGGGCTTCTCCTGTGGGTGGGGCCTGCCTCGGCTCAAGCGGCGACGCGCCGCCCAGGCGCGCACGCAGAGACTCGAACGACAGCTCGCCGACGTCGTCGAGACCGCGGCGCTGGCGGTTCGCAGCGGGCTCTCGCTGCCGCACGCAGTGGAGTTCGCTGCCGGCGAGGCGGACGAGCCCATGGCCACGCTGCTTCGCCGCCTGATCGACGAGCAACGACTGGGGATCCCGTTCGAGGATGCGCTGCACCACTTCGCGGAGGCTCTGCAGAGCGATGACGCGCGCCTGTTCGTGCTGGTGGTCAGCATCCACGTGCGAAGTGGAGGCAACCTCGCCGGCGCCCTAGAGGAGGTCTCGGGCGCCATCCACCACCGCTTTGCCGTGCGGCGGGAGCTGCGGGCCCTGAGCGCGCAGAGCCGGATCTCCGGAGCCATCCTCGGGGCGCTGCCCATCGTCTTCTTCCTGGTTCTCTCGGCGACCTCGCGCGACGACCTTGGTCCCGTCTACCGGTCGCCGGCCGGGATCGCGATGATCTCGATCGGCCTGGCCATGGAGGGGCTTGCCTACCTGTGGATCCGCCGATTGATGCGGGTGGAGCTCTGAGGATGGGAGCGTGGGCCATGCTCGCGCCGCTCCTGGCCGGGTGGGCGACCGCGTCGGCGTTCGCCGCCGTGGCCTCGGGGCGATCGCGCTCGCCCGTCCAAGCCCTGATCGGATCCGCCGAGCTGGCCGGCAAGCACCCACGTACCCGCGGCCTCCGAGAGCGGCTGGGCGGGACCGCGCTTGGGCGTCGCCTCGGCCCGGGTAACGTCCTTCAGGCACGGCTTGATCGGGCGGGCAATCCCATGTCGGTGGAGGTCTACCGAGGCACACAGTTGGTGGGCGCCGGCGGGGCGGTCGCCCTGAGCTCCTTGCTTGGGGTCCCGTCGCCTCAAGGTCTTGCGGTCGCCGCGATCGGCCTTGTGCTCGGTCTCAGGATCCCGGACCTGTGGCTCGGCCGCCGAGGCCGGGCGAGGGTCAGGGAGGTCGGGGCGCACGTCCCCGATCTCGTCGAGCTGCTCGTCGCCACCACCCAGGCCGGGCTCGGCCCGATGGTGGCCCTCGTCCGCTCCGCCGAGCTGCTACGTGGACCGCTCGGAGAGGAGATCCGCCTCGCCGTGCAGCGGGTCGAGCTGGGCGTCTCCTGGCGAGACGCGATGCGCGAAGCGGCCGTTCGCACCGGTGTCCCATCGCTCGGCCGGCTGGTCGCCGCGCTCGCCCGTTCGCAGCGGCTGGGCACCTCCCTCGCGGGAACGATGCGGGCGGTGGCCGAAGACCTTCGAGCCGAGCGGCGAACGCACGCGGAGGAGCTGGCTCGGCGCGCTCCGATCAAGATGCTGTTCCCGCTGGTCTTCCTCATCCTTCCTGCCTTCCTGCTTCTCACCGTGGGGCCCGTCGTGCTGTCCACACTTCGGTCCCTGCACTGATCTGCGCAGGCATGCACGGAAGGAGGTGATCGTCAAATGTTGCAGTTGTTGGCTCGTATCCGGTCCTGGCTCGCAGTTGGCGGCCGCGGCCGTCGCCGTGGTCCTCATCGCGTGGGCGAAGTCCTCGGGCAAGCTCCCGGCGTTCTTCGACCAGATCATCGAATCTGTTTCATCAGTGCCATGAGGTCCAGATCCAGCTCCCGTGCCAAGCGGAGCAGGTCGTCACCGCCGGGGGTCGTCCGGCCCGTTTCCCAGTTCCGATATGTGGAGAGCGGGATCCCCAGCGCCCTGGCTACATCCTCCTGGGTCTTTCGCTGCCGGCTCCGGTTGCGGCGGACAGCGTCCGCAATCGGTGATGAGATCTTCACTGAGGTCGCCATGGGCAGCGATTGTCCTGCTTCCGGCTCCTGACGGCAAGTCGCTGACACCAACTAGCACTAGTCCGAAGGAACTATCTTTGGAAACGGCCCGCCAGTTCTGATATCCACTACTTGACACTAATATCCGACGGTGCCAGACTCCGAGACCATGCTCAAGGAGAGAGTGCGGCAGCTCCGGAAAGAGCGGCACTGGAGCCAAGAGGAACTTGCCCGCCGGGCCGGTACGACCCTCAGCACGGTCCGCAATATCGAGACGGGACGCACGGGTGGCCGTATCGCGACGCTCCGTGCCCTTGCTGCGGTGTTCGGTACGACGGTGGACGCCCTGACGGATGGGCCGAAGCCCGAGAAGCGGAGCGCGTGATGGAGTGGCTGATGCTCAAGCGTCCTGGCCGGCGCGCTCGCTCAATCGTCATCCTTGCGAGCCGCGCCATGCGGGCCGACGGGGAGCCGTGGCATGTCTACGTCTTCCCCCAGCGCGGCAAGGATCTTGCTGAGCTCCCGCGCCACTACCTGACGCCGTTCGAGCGCGAGCACTACGTCTTTGCGCCCGGTCAACAGAAGCGGAGCGCGTGATGGATCTCCGTCTCCTTCGGAGTCCCGACAATCGCGACTTCCTTCGGGTCGACTTCCAGCCCATGCCCGTGCCCACCGAGGGTCGCGGGCTGAAGGCGATCGACCTAAACGACCGCGCGTGGCTCTGGTATCGCCAGGTAGAACCGGGGGCCCGACTTGAGCCCCTGTGGGTCGCCATCGAGCTGCTTCCCCATGCCGAGATCTTCGTGAGCTCGCTTGAGGGGGTGCCGGTTCAGTGACTGAGCTTGCGAACCGGGCCCTCGACCGTGGTGTCCGATGCGTTGCGCTGAAGCCAGAGCACGAAGTCTCGGCATTCCTCGAACGTGCCATAC
>JBKPBM010000018.1:0-2100 GCA_046744325.1 Actinomycetota bacterium
CCTCTAAGGGGCTCGCTGCCAAGCTCGGCGAGAGCTGGCAGGCGGGTTCGATTCCCGTCCGCCTCCGCGAACCGGACACTGTACGCACCCGATCCTGGTGCCGGGCCAGGCGCTACGGGTAACTGCCCGAACGTGGTCGTACGCGACCTGACCTGGCTAAGCTCCGGCCGCCTGACCTGGTGGCCCCGCCCCCGATGGCGGACAACCTCGCTCTGCTGGTCTTCATTGGGGCACTGGCGATGTGGCACGGAAACCGGGTGTCCCCTCCCGTGACCACGCTGTTTGGAGTGGTGCACGGGCGCCGAGAGAAGCCCCCTGAGGATACAGCGCGCGTGCGGGTGACTGCCAGGCGGACGTCCAGAATCGGCGCCTGGGATCGAGGGAAATCCGAGACGTCAGGTGTCGCCGCCGGGGACCTCTCCGAGTCCGCTGACCTCCCGCCGCAAGGTCCGACGTGGGTCATCGGCGAGGATCTCGCGGACCCTCGCGTGACGAGGTTCATCACGGAGACTCTTCGCAAGAGAGACCGGACGTGTGGTGATGGATCGCGTGCGAGTTCGGCGCCAATCTCCCCGGCGGCGCTGGCAGCCCTCCGCGACGACGACTGCTTACCGATGCCCAGTTTGAGGCGAAGAAGGCTGAGCTGATGGGCACCGGACCGTCGATGTCGGCGTCGTCGAGGCCAGTCCACAGTACATCCGAACCCATGCCGACGGTGTCTGGACGGACAACCTGTTGGCGCTGCCCAGGTATTGAACGCCGCAGTCGGAGGAGGAGGGCGATGGCCAAAAGGCAGGATGGACTTCAACTCGTTCGTGGCCAAGCTCCTGGCTCGAGGTGGTGGGGCGGGACAGATCGAGCGAAGTCCTTGACACGCTGAGTCCACATGGACAGCCTCGAGCGCATGGGAGGTGGTCGGGGATGTCAGGCGGACACCGACGGCGAGTCGTGTCCGAACCCGGCCACGGGCAGGGCTAAGAGCTTGGCGCCAGATGGGAAGGTCGAGTACCTGCTCCTCTGTAACGAGCATCACGCGGCGCTTCGTCTGCAAGGAGTCGTCGGAACGATGGAAGCATTGGTCGATCGCGTCACGAACCACGCACCCGTAGTCATGACCAAAGACGCAGCCAGGGCACTGAAGCTGTCGGCTGATCGCGTCAGGAAGCTGCCTCGTGCGGCCGTTGGCGGGCTTCCTTGTGCTGGCTGTGGCCGCATGCTTGGCGAGCACGACCTGCCGGCCATTTTCATCGGGCCGTTGGGAGAGGTTTCGGAGTGACCCGATCGTCTCGCTGCGAGCAGTTGGAAGAAGAACTGGCTTCCCAACCCCCGACCTGACGGCTCAAGAGAGGGTAACTGCGGCGACTGAAGATGGACGGATGAGTGCTCTGGTACAGCTCGTGGCGGTCCTTCTGATCGGAGCGTGGTGGCTCGACCCGCAGCGCGATGCGATGCTCTCCCAGGCCGAGCAGATCAAGTACATGTCTGCAGGTGGCTGGCGAAAACATGAGCCCGTCCATCTGAGGCCATCGGAGACCCGCGAACTCTTGGCCAACGCTGTGGAGCTACTCGCGCAGCAGGGGGTCAGCT
Source organism: Actinomycetota bacterium (assembly GCA_046744325.1). Classification (GTDB taxonomy): domain Bacteria; phylum Actinomycetota; class UBA4738; order UBA4738; family UBA4738; genus JBKPBM01. The sequence continues at coordinate 1,588 of JBKPBM010000018.1, forward strand.
TGGCTGCGCTGGCCCATGGATGGTCCGGCGGCGATCCCCAGCACCTGGCGCCATCCCTCGGTGTTCACCCCCACCCCCACTACCGTGGCCATGGGCATGACCCGGCCTCCCTCCCGGACCTTGTGGAAGGTGGCGTCCAGCCACACGTAGGGGTGCTCCCCTTCGATGGGACGGGTCAGGAACGCCTCGACCTCCCGATCGAGGTCCTTGCAGATCCGCGAGACCTCGGAGCGGGAGATGCCGTCCATGCCCAGGGCCCGGACCAGGTCGTCGACCTTCCTCGTGGAGATCCCCTTGACGTAGGCCTCGCAGATCACCGCGGCGAGCGCCCGCTCGGCCCGCCGGCGGGGCTCGAGCAGGGAGGGGAAGTAGCTCCCCGGGGCCACCTTCGGCACCCGGAGCTCCACGGTGCCCACCCTGGTGTCCCAGGTCCTGGTGCGGTAGCCGTTGCGATGGGCGGTTCGGCTGTCCGTTCGCTCGTAGAGCCCAGCACCGATGTGGGTCGACACCTCG
>JBKPBM010000247.1:0-15107 GCA_046744325.1 Actinomycetota bacterium
CCTTCACGCCCTGAAGCACCTGCGCTCCGCTGTCCTTGGCGTGGCGCAGGAGCATGGCGTCCATGACGTCGCGCTCCACGTTGTACGTGTACGGGCGGGGGGTGCCCTGCAGGGGGAACTCGAACAGCCACACCTCGATGAATCGCCACAGGGCTCCTCGCGGGGAGTTCCACCCCGTGCCGGGCTTGTGGATGAACCCGGCGTCGTCCATCTTGTCGATGAATCCGATCCGGTCCAGGACCAGGTTGGTGGAGGGCGTCAGGGACTCCCCGACGTGGTCCCGGGGGTGGATGTCCTTCTCCAGGACGATCACCCCGCGACCGTCCCGGGCAAGCATCGATCCCATCGCCGAGCCGGCCGGCCCACCGCCGATGACGATGACGTCTGCGTCCAGCATTGGTTCAGTCACGGTTCGGCCTCCAACCCTTCACATCCCGTTCATCCGGTCGTTCAGTGAGCAACCGGTGCTCGGGCACGCACCAACCACAGCCGACGCGCCGTGCCGGGAACGCGGGTCACGAACACGCGGTCGTGTCCTGAGGTGGCGGCCATTCTCGCACCCATCGGCACGTTTCGGGAACGGCTGAGCGTGTTGCTCCGCACACGACCGGGTTGCCCTCGCGCATAGGCGGAGTGCGGCCCCGGGCTCCGATTTCAGGCAGGAATCGGTAATTCTCCTGATCCATGTGCGCGCTCCCTCTGGCACGCTCCCGCTCGAGTCGAGACGAGAGGAGGCGAGGGCGATGGCGAAGACCGATGTCGAGCAGGAGGGTCACCGGACGGCGTGGCGGAACCCGGTCCTGCGTTTCGAGGGGTCCTGCGGGGCTCCGGCTGAGGAGGTCTACGACCTGCTGGCCAACCTGCAGAGCCACCTGGAGTGGGCCGGCCGGCGGCAGCTGGAGACCACCCGGCTGCTCACGGTGGAGGCTCCGTCAGGGCCGGCGGGCGTGGGAACCGAGTTCGTCACCACCGGCTCGGACGGGAAGGTGGCCCGATGGACGGACCGGTCGGTGGTCACCGAGGCCACGCGCCCGGAGGTGTTCGAGTTCGTCACCGAGGGACGGCGCGAGGGCAAGCCGGGCAGCCGACCGTGGCTGGCCACGGCGGTGCACCGCTACGTGCTGGCCCCTGAGGCGGGCGGCTGCCGGGTGACCTACACGGAGGACCTCACGCGCATGGACGGAGCGCCCCGATTCCTGTTCGGTCCGGGCGTGAACCGGCTGGTGTTCAGGATGGCCGCCAAGTACATGCGCCGAGGGTTCGACGGCCTCCTGGCGCTGGCCGAGGAACGTGCGACGGCGACGTCGAGCGAACCAACGTGGGGAGGCCGAATGCTGGGTGCGGTGCGATGAGGCCGCGATCATGGCCCAGGTCGGACGAGGCTCTGCGAGTGGTGGATCCCGATCGACTCGCTGCGGTCCTGGCGCGTCCGAGGGCTCACCCGGCCGGTGTCGTCCGCAGCGCGTTGGCGAAGGCGAGTCCGACGGCGAGGTGTCCCGCGGTGCTGGGATGGAACCCATCGCCGCTCACCAGCCCCGTCGCCGTCCCGTTTCGCTGAGCGGCCAGACCGAGGGCATGGAGATCGACGACCGTGGCGCCCTCGACGGCGGCGGCCTGGGAGATCGCCGCGTTGTAGGCATCCACGAGGCGATCGAGGTCATTCGCACTCAATGGGCGTGTCCGGTCACAGCCGCCGCCAGGACTTGGGGCGAACGGCTCGCAGTCCGCGAACCGCGGCAGCCGGTCCAATGGTGGTGTGTTCGCGATCAGGACCGTGGCGTGGCCGCCACGGAGAAGCTCGTTGAGCAGGTTCGTGATGCCCTGCCGGTAGGTGTCGGGCGCGACGCCGTCGAGGAGATCGTTGACGTTCAGCCACACCGTGACGACATCCGGGTGAAGCCGTTGAGCTTCCGGAGCCTCGCGCTCGAGCGCTTCCTGGACGGTTGCCCCGGGGATCCCCAGATTCACCATAGTTGCGGCTCGGGGCAGGGCCGTCCGATAGAAGACCTGCGTCCATGCCTGCCGGACCGGGTCGTCCGCCCCGAACCCGAGCGTCTCGCTGGCTCCGATCGCGACGTAGGTCAGTGCCGGCCCCGGTGGGCTCACCGAGGGAACCGCGCCGGCGCCGATCGAGCCTGGCGAACCCCCGCACGCCGCACCCACCAGGCACACCGTGCACCCGAGGACGACCCATGGGAGCCTGCGCATGTCAGAGGCCTCCCATGGCTTCCCGAGCCGGGAGGCGAGCCGCCCGCACGGCCGGATACGTGCCGGCCGCCAGCGCGAGGACCGTCGCCCCGAGAACCGCGGCCGCCAAGCCGGACAGCGGCGCCACCAGGCGCACGCCGACCAGTCCCTGGCTCTGCAGGTAATCGTTGACGGCGGTGGCGACTCCCCACGCCAGGAGCCAGCCCACCGCCGCACCGATCAGCCCGCCGATGAAGCCCTGGACCGAGGCCTCGAAGAGGAACACCTTCAGCACGTCCCTGTCGCGGGCGCCGATAGCCTTGAGCACCCCGATCTCCCGCCGTCGCTCGCGCACCGCCGCCAGGAGGGCGTTCGTCACGCCGATGGCGGCGATCCCGAGGGCGATGAGGCCGATCGACGACAGGACGATCTCGACGACGTGCAGGTAGCGCTCGACCGTGGTGATGAGGCTCTGGGGCGCCGAGGTCGAGTAGCCGAGCGCGTCGATCTCGTCAACCAGGTGCGACACGGCGTCCAGGCTCCGGGCCTCGACCAGGAAGGCGGCGTAGCCGGGGGTGGCGAACCGGCCGGTCGGATCCGGTGCGGAGTTCGTGTATCGCTGGGCTGCCCGGACCACACCGCTCGGGGCCAGGACCATGCCCTCGGCGGCCTCCTGAGCCACGACCCCGACCACCGTGGCCCTGGTCCAGCGTCCCCACACGTCGTCGTTGTCGGTCCCCACGAAGCGAGGAGCGGCCAGCTCGAGCTCGGTGCCCAGAACCTTCACCGGGGCGTTGGGGTCGGCCCCGACGCTCTCCAGGTAGCTACGAGTCACCGCCACCTCGGTGAGCGAAGAGGCGGTCGGCAGGCGACCGGCCACCACGCTCAACGGGAACAGATCCGGATGCGAGACGTCGATGCCCACTACCCCCTCGATGAATGGGCGCCGGCCCTGGTCCGATGGATCGGCCCCGTTCGCTCCGGCACGCGTCCCGGACGGAGTGGGTGGGGCGACGTACGTGGGAGGGTTCGGGGGGACGATGACCTCTCTTGCCAGCACGACCGGCGAGACCGCCCGCACCCCGGCGAGGGCTTCGACCCGGTGCAGCGCCGTGGCGTCGAGGCTCGACCCCTCCACCCGGATGGTCGCCAGAGGCCCGCCCCTGGTGAGCTGGCCGATCACCCGCGCCTTGGCCGTGGTGGCGATGATCACCAGCGACGTCAGCAGCGTTGCCGCCAGCGCGACCGAGAGGATGGTCAGCAGACGCCGGCCAGGCTGCCGGCGGACGTCACGGAGGGCGAGCGACAGCGCGTCCCGGAACCTCACGCGGGAACCACACTCCCGGCGACCAGGCGAAGCCGTTGCGTCGCGCGGCTCACCAGCGCGCGGTTGTGGGTCACCATGATCAGCGTGCAGCCGCGTTGCTCGCGCAGCGCCTCCAGTAGCTCGATCACGAGGCCCGCTGATCCCTCGTCCAGATTCCCCGTTGGCTCGTCTGCCAGGATGAGGCGCGGCTGGTTCGCCAGTGCCCGTGCCATCGCCACGCGTTGGCGCTCACCGCCCGAGAGCTGCGCGGGACGGTGAACGGCTCGGTCCTGCAGTCCGACGGAGGCGAGCAGGTCCCCGGCTCGGGCGCGCCGGCGGCGCGAACCGACCCCCGCCAGGGTGCACGCGAGCTCGACGTTCTCCGCCGCGGTGAGGGAGTCGAGGAGACCGAAGTGCTGGAACACGAACCCGACCGTGGAGCGGCGGTAGGCCGCCAGATCGTCACCGGCCAGCGCCACGAGGTCGACACCACCGACGCGAACGCGTCCGGCCTGCACGGGGTCGAGACCGCCGAGAACGCCGAGGAGCGTGCTCTTCCCTGAACCGGACGGTCCGGTGAGCGCGCAGTATCCGCCGGGAGCCACGTCGAATTCCACGTCATGGAGCACGACCAGTGGCCCGGTGGGGGTGCGATACGAGTGCCGGAGTCCGCTGACCGAGACTCCCACGCCGGCGTCCACCCCCAACATCATGCCGAATGCCACCCAGAAAGGTGCGGGGCCGGGGCCGGATGTCGGATCGATTCCATCCGAGGCTCACCACGTGGTCTTCAACAGGACCTGAAGAGCCAGGCCGGTGGCCAGAGTCAGCGCGAGCCAGCGTCTCATCCCCGCCGCCGAATGGGCGCTCACGGCCGTTGCCATCGCCGCCGGCCGGGGTACCAGGGCAGACCCGGCGAGGAGGATCCACGGGGCGAACGGCAGCCAGATGCGCTCCACCTCCGCCTTCGACAGCCCGGTCGCATCTGCGAGCGCCATCGCGGCCAGTCCGCCGGCCACCAGGAGCCACGTCCGCCGATCCCGCAATCGCGCCAGCCCCACCGCGGTGGCCGGACCGAGCACGATGGCGAAGGCCGCCAGGTTCCCGAACCAGAAGTACCCCTGTGGCCTGAGCCTCGCCACGCTGGCCCGGTACTGCCCGACGCTCGCCCTGAGGCCGGAGAGCCACCAGAACCTCGCCGCGCCGAAGGCCAGGACGACCACGCCCACGCCCAGGGCCCCCATGACAAGGGGTCGAACCCGCCGCTCGCGGACGACCATGATCAGCGGGATTACCATCAGCACCGCCGACCCATAGGTGAGGAACATGCCGGCGCCGAACAGGACCCCACCGCCGGCAGCGAGGGCATCCGATCGGGGGCCGCGTCGGCGGATCGACAGCAGCAGCAGCGTGATCGCCCACGCGGTGACCCCCGCGAAGAGTGCGTCGGCGCTGGTGGCGATCCACACCGCCGCGGGTGCCAGGGCCACGAACGGCGTCGCCGATCGCGCCCATCGCTCGCCCGCGACCTCCCGGAGCGAGACGAGGACGGCCGGGACCATCGCCGCCCCTCCAAGGATCTCCAGGGCCGCCTCCCAGCCGGGACCGCCGAGGCCCAGCCGATCCATCGCCCACAACACCATGACCATCCCGGGCGGGTGAGCTCGAACGTGTTGGTGATACGAACCGATCCGCTCGACGAAGTGGGAGAGGAAGACGCCCGGGGCCCCCACCAGCGGCACATCGCGAAGGTAGTCGTTCGGCAACCGGACGGGGCGGGTGAGCTCGCTCACACCGCCGACGAGGGCGAGCGAGACGGCCCAGGCGAGCATGAGGACGAACGCCAGCACCAGGAGCCGGCCCCAGCTCAGCCGAACGACCAGTCGCGGGCAGAGAAGGACCGCGACGGCGGCGACCCCGATGGGCAGGAGCACCACCCAGCTCACTCGGGGATCGAACCGCGCGACGAGAGGGGCGGCGAAGATGGAGGTCTGGGGAATCCGGTGCACCAGCCGTTCCCCCCACACGTGCGCCGCAAGGATGAGGCCCGCCCACGCGGCCAGGGCAACGGCATCGATCACGGTCGAGCCCGGACGCCCCGAGAGCCGTCGAAGACCGCGCCGCGTGTCGGATCCCGAGGACGCCAGCGCGGCAGCCGCCTGGATGGGGTCACCCGGGGAGCCGTGACGTCGTGTGAGACCCACGGGAACGATCGTAGGGTGCGCCGCGGGGGGAGCCGGCCGCCGGCCGATCGGAATTCTCCGAATCGTAAGCAGGACCGGGGGTCGCCGATCTGATGGCCTGGGTAGGGTTGATGTGTGATCGACGTGGTCCTCCCTGCCCTGGACGAGGCGCGGGCCATCCCGTGGGTCCTCGGACACATGCCAAAGGGCTACCGGCCCATCGTGGTCGACAATGGGTCCTCCGACGGATCGGGAGAGGTCGCGGGGCGAGCCGGCGCCCTGGTCGTCACGGAGCCCAGCCGAGGGTTCGGCGCCGCCTGCTTCGCCGGCCTTCGCGCCGCGACCTCCGATGTGGTCTGCTTCATGGACTGCGATGGCTCCCTGGACCCGCGGCAGCTCCCGCTGGTGACCGGGCCGGTGTCGGAGGGTGACGCTGATCTCGTCCTCGGATCCCGTCTGGCCGAACCGGGGGCCTGGCCACCGCACGCCAGGATCGCCAACCGGTGGCTGGCCCGGCGGGCGAGCCGTCGATCCCGTGTCCGGCTCACCGATCTCGGCCCCATGCGGGCCGCGCCGCGCGCCGCCCTGCTCGCACTGGGCATAGAGGATCGTCGCTCCGGCTGGCCGCTGGAGATGGTGCTCAGGGCGATCGAAGCGGGATGGAGGATCGGGGAGGTCTCGGTCCGGTACTCCGCCCGAGCGGGCCGGTCGAAGGTCACCGGAACCCTTCGTGGGACGGCGCGAGCGGTCGCCGACATGGCCTCGGTCATGCAGCGAATGGGCCCGGCCGGGTGAGGCGGGAGGATCAGGGGCACCCGGTCGAAGTGCTCGTGATCGCCAAGGCACCGGTGCCCGGCCGGGTGAAGACCAGGCTCTGCCCCCCGCTCACCTTCGGCCAGGCGGCAGACCTCGCGAAGGCGGCGCTGATCGACACGCTGGCGGCGGTCTCCCGAACGTCGGCCGCACGGCGCACCGTGGTCCTGGACGGCGACCCGGGGCCATGGCTGACCCCGGGATTCCGGGTGGTGGCCCAGCGCGGGAGGGGGCTGGATGTCCGTCTCGCCGAGGCGTTTCGGCAGGCGCACGGGCCCGCCCTGCTCGTGGGCATGGACACGCCGCAGATCACTCCCTTCCTCCTTAACGAGTGCATCCGCCGCCTGCAACGGCCGGGCGTGGACGCGGTGCTTGGGCCGGCCGAGGACGGCGGATGGTGGGCGATCGGGCTCCGTCGGGCCGATCCGCGAGTCTTCCTGGGTGTTCCCATGAGCTCACCCATCACGGGCCGCGCCCAGCGCGATCGCCTCGCCGGGCTCGGCCTGCGTTCGGTCAAGCTCCCCACGCTGCGCGACGTGGATCGGTTCGAGGACGCGGTGGCCGTGGCCGAGCTGGCGTCCGAGTCGACCTTCGCACGCGCACTCCGGCAATGCAGGGGGCGATCGGCGGTTCCAGCGTGAGCACCTCCCTCTGTCTCCGAGGCGCCGACGGGACGGTGCTCCCACTGCAACGCGATCGATGGATGGGACCCGTCACGTGCGCGGAGGAGCGTCTGCTCGACCGTGTCCACCCGCCGGCACTGGACGTCGGATGCGGGCCGGGGCGGCTCGTCATCGCCCTGGCCGAACGAGGGATCGTCGCTCTCGGCGTGGACGCCGCGCCGAGCGCGGCCCGGATCGCCCGGGAGCGCGGAGCGCCGGTCCTGAGGCGTTCCATCTTCGACCCGATCCCGGGCGAAGGCCGGTGGGGACCGGCACTGCTGCTGGATGGGAACGTGGGAATCGGGGGAGCTCCCGAGGCGCTCCTGCTGCGCCTACGACACCTGCTGATGCCGCGCGGGCGCGTGCTCCTGGAGGTCGAGCCGCCGGGCGCACCCTCGGGTCCCACCTGGGTTCGGATCGACAACGGCGGGGAGACGACCCCTCCATTCCCGTGGGGCCGGGTGGGGGCGGACCGGCTGGACCGGCTGGCGGAGAGAACCGGGTTCGTGGCCACCGAGCTCTGGAGCGAGGAACACCGCTGGTTCGGCGTGCTGGATCGGTCATGAGATCGGGTCGGGGCCGCGCCGCGGCGCACGGGTTGGTCGCGGGGTTCCTGGCCGCCCTGGCCATGGTCCTGCTGATGGCCCTCCTCCGGCTGTTCCTGGGGATCCCTCTCCTCGCGGAGCTGGCCAGCGACCGCATCGTCCCCACGCTGTCGATCAGGCAATTCGGCAGCCTGGCCGCCAAGCTCGGCGGACTGAAGCGGGGGAAGGAGATCGCCCTGGTCTCCGGGTTCGCCCTCCAGGTCGGCGTGGCCACCATCGCGGGAGCGGTGGGGTCCATGCTCCTCCGGTCCCGAAGGGGATTCGGGAGGGCTGCTGCCCTGATCCTGACGTTGGTCCTCGGGGTCGCCGCCGGCCTCGCACTCCTCCTGCTGTGGCCGGTCCTCTCCTCCAACGACCGGGGTCTCCCGGCCGGACCCTCCACGGCGGTGAACGCCATCGCGATCATCGTCTCCTTCGCCCTGTACGGGCTGGTGTTCTGGTTGGCCTTCAGGGCCATGGCCGTCCCGGCCTCTGGCGGGGAGGGTGCTGGCCCCGCCGCGTCGTCCCCGGGCACACGGGTGCTCGGGAGGAGGAACCTGTTGGTCGGAGGAACCGCTTTGGGTCTGGCCATCGCCTCCGGCAGTCTGGCGGACGTGCTGTACAGGCGGGCCACGGTCGGACCCAACGGATACGACGGCCTGAGCGTCCGGGGCCCCCACACCGACCCCATCACGCCGAACGATCGCTTCTACGTGGTGACCAAGAACCTGATCGACCCGGTGGTCGATCGGGGGTTGTGGCGGCTCCAGGTAACCGGCCTGGTGGAGAACCCTCGGACCTTCCGGTTCGAGGAGCTGGCCGCCCTCTCCACCCGGACCCAGACCCAGACCCTGGAGTGCATCAGCAACGGCGTTGGAGGGGGGCTGATGAGCAACGCATCCTGGAAAGGCGTGCCGCTGGGAGTCCTGCTGTCGATGGCCCGGCCCCACCCGAACGCCCGCTTCGTCTTCATGCATGCGGCCGACGGCTACACGCATGGCATCTCCCTGGAGCGCGCCATGCAGCCCTCGAGCATGGTCGCCCACGAGATGAACGGTGCGCCACTGCCCGATCGCCACGGTTACCCGGCGCGCGTCCTGATCCCGGGAACCTACGGCGAGGTGAACGTGAAGTGGGTCGACCGGATCGAGCTCGTGGATCGCCCGATCCAGGGGTACTACGAGCGCCAGGGGTGGCGGCCGGACTTCGTGAACACGACGTCGCGATTCGACCAGCCCACGAATGGCCAGCGGATCAGCCTGGCGACGCAACCTCGGGTCCCGGCCAATGGGGTGGCCTTCGCCGGGGACCGGGGCATCTCCAGGGTGGAGGTCAGCTTCGACGGTGGGGATACGTGGACCGACGCCCGGATCGACGGCGCTCCGGGGCCATTCTCGTGGGCCCTGTGGAGCACGACCTGGTCCCCGCCTTCACCCGGGAGCTACACCCTGGTGGTACGAGCCACGGACGGGACCGGGGCGGTGCAGACGTCCGCGCGAAGGGGCGTGGCTCCCTCAGGCGCCACCGGGTTCCACCAGGTTCGCGCCCTGGTCCTGCCGTGACTCCGCCCCCTGACCGGGAAAACGCCTGAGGGTGGCGCGAGCGAACTCCCGCATCCCGTCGTCGAATCTCACCGCGGCCCTGAACCCGAGGATCCGAGCGGCGAGGTCCGCCGAGGCGAAGACGTGCCGGACGTCGCCCAGACGGAACCGTCCCGTGATCACGGGAGCGGGCGCGTGGGGGCCGAACGCGGTGGCGAGGGCGGCGGCCATGTCCCCCACCGTCCGTGGGGCTCCGCTTGCCACGTTGAAGGCTCCGGCGACCGGCTCCCGGCGCGTCAGGGCGATCACGTTGGCGTGCGCGGCGTCACGGACCTGGACGAAGTCCCTGAGCTGCCTCCCGTCCTCGTACACGCGCGGAGCCTCGCCCTCCTCAAGCGAGCTGCGGAAGATGCTGGCCACACCCGCGTATGGAGTGCCGCGCGGCATCCTGGGGCCATACACGTTGTGGTACCGCAGGATGGCGACGGGGATCATCGCCTGCCTCCCGACGACGGAGCAGAGGTGCTCCTGGTGCACCTTCGTGGCCGCGTACACGTTTCGTGGGTCGACCGGATCGTCCTCGTGGACAGGGATCGGATCGAGCGGTCCCCGACAGGACGAGCACCGCGGATCGAACCGCCCGGCGGACAGATCCTCCTCAGAGCGGGGCGGTGGTCGGATGGGACCGTGCTGGGGGCACCGGTACCGTCCCTCGCCGTAGACGACCATGCTGCTGGCGAGGACGAACCGGCCCACGAACCCGGCCTGGTACAACGCCCTGAGGAGCGACGCGGTTCCGAGGGCGTTGTTGTCAACGTAGTCGACGACGTCGGTGGGGTCCACGCCAAGCCCGACCATCGCCGCCTGGTGAGAGACCGCGGTGACGCCGCGAAGGCATCGCTCGAGGGCTCTCTCGTCCTGGAGGGACGACCACACGTACTCGACGCGAGGATTGAGGTAGCTCGGCACGCCGATGTGCGCATGCCGGTCAAGCGCATCGATGACCCGCACCTCATGGCTCTCGGCAACCAGCTCGTCCACGACGTGTGAACCGACGAACCCGGCTCCTCCGGTGACCAGGACGCGGTGCCTCATCACAGCAGCCTATCGTCGGGGCTGCCGACATGGCCGAGGAGCTGGTCACAGAACCGGGGCGGTGCCTCCTCTGCGGGATCGAGGGATAGAAGCTGGTCGAGTACCTGGGTCTCGGCGGACACGTCCGTCAGTACTGCCTTGGACCAACTCCGAACGGAAGGGCTGGCCGGCGCCCCGCTGGTGGATGACCGAGTCATATTCACTGGTGGATGACCGAGTCATGTTCAAAGGATCGATGGATACCGCTCGGCTGGATGGAGCGGATCGAGCGCATCGGGCCTTGCAGGGCAGTCTTGTTACCGGACCCGACCGACCCTGGAGCTCCGACCACGAGGCCACAAAAGGAGCGACCCCGAGCATGACGAAGGGGCCGCGCCCGGAACGGGCGCGGCCCCTCGATCATCGAGCGGACCTCGTGCCGTCAGACCGGGGTGGCGACCGTCCCGATCTCCTCAGCCGTGATGTGCTCGAGCTGCTTCTTGCGCGTCTCGATCCCAAAGATCAGCGTGGCGATGACGGCCAGCACCATCGGGATGGCGCCGTAGAGCGCCGTCCGGGAGATGGTTGGGTTGGCGATCTTCGCCACCACGATGGCCAGCACCAGCACGCCCCCGAACTTCGTGGCGCCCGCTGCCAGGCCCGTGCCCCGGGAGCGGATCCGGGTCGGGTAGACCTCCGACGCGTAGGCCACGGTCACCGCGATCAGCGAGCTGATCCCCCAGATCGGCACGATCAGCAGGAACTTCAGCAGCGCCGTGTGGGTGGCCAGCGAGTTCCCGTAGCCCACGAACCCGAACAGCGCCGCGGCGGTCAGCGCCGCCATCAGCATGATCGTCTTCTTGCTGCTCCAGAACCCGTAGAGCCAGGCGATCGGGAAGTTCAGCGGGAACCCGAGCACGGCCGCATCCCGGAGGATCTTGGCCGAGTCGACCTCCTTGTAGCCCAGCTTGGCGAGGTTCGATGGGATCCACTGCTGGAATCCGAACTGGACGATCCCGATGCCGATCCCAAGCAGGAGCAGCACCACCGACAACCCGAAGAACGGGTTGGCGAAGAGCTGGGCGTACCGGCTCTTCACGTGCTTCTCGACCTCGAGGTCCGAGGTCTGGTCTTCGACGACCACCGCTCCGTACTCCTCCATGATGGCCCTGGCTTCGGCGTCGCGGCCATGCTGCAGGAGGAACCGAGGTGACTCCGGAATCCAGTGGTTCAGCACGATCAGGATCACCCCCGTGGGGAACCCGATCAGCCACAGGAACCGCCAGCCGAACGACGTCGGCGCGCCGAGCGTCGAGGCCAGCGTGCTCATGATGATGTACGCGCCAGCCACGTCCCCGCCGATCAGCACCATCAGCCAGCCGCGGTGACGGGCGGGGATGGTCTCGGCCAGCAGGGCGAACGTGATCGGCAGCATGCCGCCGACCCCCAGGCCCATGACGAAGCAGGTCACGAAGTTCCACGTGTAGTACGGCATGGAGCCGCAGGCGGCGGTGGCGATGAAGACGACGGCCGCAAGCAGGATCGACGCCCGCCGCCCGATCTTGTCGCCGAGCCAGCCCCAGATGAACGACCCCAGCACGGTCCCGGAGATGCCGGACAGCGGGAGCCAGGCCACGGGGACCTTCGCCGTCAGGTTCAGCGGGAACCGCAGGCCGTACTCCTTCGCCATCCCGGGCGCGACGAAGGCCAGGGTCGTCGGCTTCATCACGTCGATCGTGACCGCCGCCGCCATGACCAGCAGCAGGCCGATGTGGGCCGGCTTGATCTTGGCGTCGTCGAGGGCCCGGACCCGGATCCGGGAGACCTGACCGCGGCTGATCTCGGAGAGCTTGGGGAAGACGCCGTACGCGCACGCCGCGATCCCGATCAGGCTGAGGATCATGCCGACCCACATCAGCCCATCGACCTTCGTCCCAGCCAGGACGTACTTGGGAACGGCCGCGTTCGACTTGTCGCTGGCGCCGAAGTAGAAGGGCAGCATGAGGATCACGCCCAGCGTGGTCGCCGCGCTCCCGAACCAGAACGCCGCGGGGTGGTGGAAGGTGATGTGCCCCCTGGCGGGCCGGGCGGCCTGCGCCTTCGGATCTGCTACAGCCATTCGGTTCCCCCTCTCGGCTTGGGAGGCGAAGGGCGAGTGCCCGGGTCGCCGTGTTTGGAGTGCGGGGGATTGTACGAACTGAGGGCTTGCTGCTGGAAGACCCTGGGCAGTGATCCTGCACATACGGTCGTTATGACTACCGTCATCGAAAGCGTGCGGCCCAGCGCATCCGATCGACGTGCGCCAGCGCACAGACTTCCTGCATCCCAGCGCACATCAGTCCTGGATTGACGGTTCCGATAAGGGTTTGGGACACTTCGTCTTCCACATCCCCGACCCCAGAGGGAGCCTGATCTTGCCTGCGGACCGCGACTTCGACGTCATCATCATCGGTGGAGGCCCTGCCGGCGCGACGATGGGCGCGCTGCTCGGGATGAGTGGCTACAACGCCATCATCCTGGAGAAGGACATCCATCCCAGGGACCACGTCGGCGAGTCGATCACCCCGTCCACCAACCCCATCTTCAAGCGCATCGGGTTCCTGGAGAAGATCGAGGACTTCGGGTTCGTGCACAAGCCGGGCGCCTGCTGGACGGCCCCCCGCTCCCCGGTCGGCAAGTTCGTCAGCCTGCGCCTGGGCGAGTTCCCGCCCCCCGGCGCCACCCAGTTCTACACCTACAACGTCGAGCGCGACCTGTTCGACACGCTGCTGCTTCGCAACGCCTTCGAGAAGGGCGCCAAGGTTCTGCAGGGCGTGAACGTGTCGCAGGTGCTGTTCGACGGCGACCGGGCCGTGGGGGTGCGGGCGAAGGTCACCGACGGGTGGGAGCGCGAGCTCCGCGCCCCGTTCATCGTCGACGCCTCGGGGCGGCGGTGCATGATCGCCAACCAGCTCAAGCTGAAGACCAAGGACGCGCTGTTCAACCAGTTCGGCATCTACTCTTGGTTCACCGGCGTCGAGCCCAACCCGCCCGGCTACGAGGGCATGCTGTTCCTGCACTTCCTGGGGCTGGAGCGGGCGTGGGCGTGGCAGATCCCGATGCGCAACGGCGTGTTCTCGATCGGCGTGGTCACCGACAAGGCCGACTTCCAGAAGTCGGGACGGTCCCACGAGGACTTCTTCAACTCCCTGATCGAGCGCAGCCGCTCGTTCAAGCACGTCATGCGAGGGGCCAAGCGCATCCGCCCGTGGTGGATCGAGGGCGACTATTCCTACGAGGTCGAGCAGATCGCCGGGCCGGGGTGGGTCCTGGTGGGCGACTCGCTGCGGTTCGTGGACCCCATCTTCTCCACCGGCGTCGACGTGGCCATGTTCTCGGCGAACTACGCCTTCGAGGCCATCGACGCTGCGCTCAAGGGCGAGCAGACCGAGGAGGCAGTCTTCGCCTCGTATCAGCAGCGGGTCGGGGATGGCGTGCAGGCCTGGTACGACCTGATCGCCATGTTCTACAAGCTCCAGAACCTGTTCACCGCGTTCGCGGTGCGCAAGCGGTTCCGGGAGAAGGTGGTGCGGATCCTGCAGGGCAACCTGTACATCCCGGAGTCGTTGGAGCGGGCCCGGGAGATGATCGACATCATGGAGAACGCCTACCAGGAGGTCATGAAGGACCCGTCGAACCTCCTGCGTCCCGGGGCCCTCAACGAGTTCCTGGAGGACGACGGCGCGAACGGCAACGGCCACGCGATCACAGAGGCGAGCGAGCTCACGTCGTCACAGGTCTGATCCGTCGCCGCGAGGGGCGATCGGGTCACTCAGCGCGCGCGGCGCATGAGGTTCTCGGGCTGGAGCAGGACCGGGTAGCCGTCGTTCCAATCGATCCACCCCCGGCCGGCAAACGAGGCGATCAGGCGGTTCGCGCTGGCCCGGGTCACCCCGATCATCTGGGCCACCTCTTCCTGGGTGACCTTCACCGCGATCCTGACGGACTCGCCATCCCCCTCGTGCTCGCCGTGCTCCTCGGCCAGCTGCAGAAGCCTGCGGGCCAGCCGCGTCGGGGCGTCGAAGAACACCAGGTCCTGGCTGGTCTGGTCGGCCCGCCGCAACCGCCGGGCCATCAGCTCCAAAAGGCGCCGGGCCATGGCCGGCCGGTTCTCAAGCATCGTCCAGAACACGTCCGCGGCGAACGCGTAGACCTCGGCGTCCTCCATGGCCCGGGCGTCCATGGCCCGGGTGCCCCGGTCGATCACCTCGAGCTCGCCGAAGATCTGGCCCTTGCCCAGCACGCCGATCAACAGCTCCTGGCCCATGGGCGAGGACGTGGACAGCTTCACCCGGCCCTCCCCGATCAGGAACAGCCGCTCGGCAGGCTCGCCCTCCCGGAAGATGACGTCGCCGCGCCGGTAGCGCACGGCGTGGAACTTCCCCGCCAGCACCCGAAGGTCGGCGGGATGGAGCACGGCGAACAGTGGGGCTTCCTCCAGCAGCCGTATGCGCTCGCCGACGACGTGCTCCTCACGGATCCGCGTGATCGGCGACCGGAGGTCCCTCGTTGCGGTCCGCTCGGCCTCGCTCTCCATCCGGCTACCCTCGCTCCACTCGGGACACGGCCATCCTACCGGGGTCCCGCCGACTCTCCATGTACGACCGCAGCGCCGCCTGCCAGGTGCGGGCGGGCTGCAGGCCGAGCGACTCGGTCTTCGTGTCGATCAGTGCCGAGCATCGCGGTCGGGGGATGGGATCCCCGTCACTCCTCCTAGG
>JBKPBM010000209.1:0-6182 GCA_046744325.1 Actinomycetota bacterium
GATCAGCGGGGCTCCGGGCGAAGCGTGCCACACGCCAGCGACCCCACGGTCGACCTAGCGGTCAACACCACCCACCACCTGATCGGCGACATCGAGCTCCTTCGCGCGCACCTGGACGTCGAGCGGTGGCTTGTCTGGGGCGCATCGTGGGGATCGACTCTCGCCCTCGCCTACGCCGAGCGCCATCCCGAGCGGGTGACCGAGATCGTCCTGGCCTCGGTCACCATGACTCGGCCCGCCGACATCCACTGGCTCTACCACGGCGTCGGTCGGTTCCTCCCCCGGGAATGGGAGCGGTTTCGTGATGGCGTGCCGGCCGCGGACCGCGACGGTGATCTCGTCGGGGCCTACCACCGGTTGCTCGAGCACCCCGACCCCGCCGTCCGGGAGCAGGCCGCCCGCGACTGGTGCGACTGGGAGGATGCCGTGGTGTCGCTCGAACCGGGCTACGAGCCCAACCCTCGCTACGAGGACCCGCGCTTCCGGATGTGCTTCGCCCGGATCGTCACCCACTACTTCCGTCACCACGCATGGCTGGAGGACGGCATCCTGCTGCGCGAGGCGCACCGCCTCGCGGGGATTCCGGGCGTCCTGGTCCACGGTCGCCTCGACCTCGGTGGGCCTGCCGTCGTCGCGTGGGAGCTCGCCCGGGCGTGGCCCGACGCCGAGCTGGAGCTGGTCGGGACGGGTCACGCCGGAGGCGATGAGATGACCGATCGCGTGATCGCCGCCACCGACCGGTTCGCGGGCTCGGGTCACTGAGGCGATATCGGGACCTTCGACGATCAGCCCGGGAAGCCGGTCGGACAAAAGGAGGGGACATGCCTCAGGAGATCGATCGGGAAGCGCTGATTCGGCTGGTCGCTGGTGGAGCCCAGCTCGTCGAGGTGCTTCCGGCCAACGAGTACGCCGAGGACCACCTGCCCGGTGCCGTGAACCTGCCACTTCGCATGCTGGAGACCGACGCTCGGTCGATGCTCAAGCTCACGCGACCGGTGATCGTGTACTGCTGGGACCCGGCCTGAGACCTGAGCCCACGGGCCGCGTGGCGACTCGAGAGCTTCGGGTTCATCCACGTGTACGATTACGCCGCGGGCAAGTTGGACTGGCTGGCCGCCGGACTGCCGACGGAAGGGACCAACCCCGAACGTCCCCGCGCGGGTGACGTGGCCCACCAAGACGTCCCCACCTGCCACCTCGATGAGCGCCTAGGCGAGGTCGCCGCGCGGGTGTCTGCGGCGGGGTGGGATGCCTGCGCGGTCGTCAACGAGGAGTCGGTCGTCCTGGGCCTGCTCCGCGCCAACGAGCTTCAACGAGATCCCGACCAACGCATCGACCAGGCCATGCGGCCTGGCCCAAGCACCTTTCGCCCGTTCGTCTCCATCGATGAAATGGCCGCGTACATGAGCGAGCACGGTCTACCGAATTCGCCGATCACCACGTCGAATGGGAGGCTCGTCGGACTGTTGGTCCGAGAGGATGCGCAGACAGCCGCACATCAGCTTCACGCGGAGGAAGGAGGCCATGGACGAGCGTGGGTGTCCCAAGGGATCACGATGATTCGGCCACGCTGAACTGTTCAGACTGCAGCGATCAGATCGACGTCTGCGAGTTCTGCGACGGATCTGATTGCATGGTCGCCCTGTGCTACGGATGCGTGCACCTGGCCCTTGGCGAAATGGTGTCCCAGCCTCACGGGCACGGCGTCTGAAGGGTTATCCGGAGCTCAAGCGAGCGCCGGAACGGCATCTTCGGGAACGCCGTCGACGTAGGTGACGGAGTTCGAGGCCACGGCCGGGATGCGGGCGCCGGGCAGGACGATCCCCACCAGGTTCAGGGGGTCGGCCGCTGAGACGGTGATGGTCTCCCCCGAACGCTCCCGTTTCCGACCCGCCCGGAGCGCGTCCACCGCCTCGGGCAGCGCGTACTGCTCGCCGCTGAAACCGTTGACGAACCTCCCCCCCCGGATCGTCCCCCTGGCCTCCATGCGACGCAGCGCCCACAGCACCTCCCGCCAGGGCACCGAGAACGTCTCCCGGACCAGCAGGTCACGGAACACCACGCCCCACCGCGCCAGCAGCTGTTCGGCCAGGGCCTCCGCCAGCTCGTCGGGGTCCTCCGTTGCCTGCGTCACCGGGACGAGCGACCAGCGTCCGGCCGAACGGGCGGCGGTCCGCGAGCCCGCCCGTCTGAGCCGGGGCCGGTGCGGCGTGCGGGCCACGGCCCGCCGATAGAGCAGCGAGCGCACCCCGTCGAAGCCATCGGCGGTGACCAGCCCGCGGGCCACCGCGTCCCACAGGGCCTCCTCGATCTCGTGAGGAAGTCGCCCCGTGATCGTCACCAGATCCGAGGCGAACAGCGCGCCGTTCGCACGAAGCGCCTCGACCACGTCCTCGGTCCTGCCCGGCCCCGGCTCGCGCGGCATCCTGCCTCCCCTCGTCGCCTGCAGAAGCCACGGCAGGTCCTCGCGGACGGCCAGCGTGATCGGGGTGGCCCGTGAGGGCGTCATCCCGCTTCGCCGGGGCGTCTCCTCTTCGGCCGAGCCGTTCCGGATTGAGAGCCGGCCCCACGTGACGTCGCCCGACAGGCAGAGGTCGTCGAGCCGCTCGCTTCGGTACCTCTCCACGCGAGACGCCAGGACCCCCGGCTCCCACGCCCCCGCGGCCAGCTCGAACCCCTGGAGCTGCTCGATCACCGCCAGCACACCGAGACGTCCCTCGCGGCGCGTTCCCGGTGCGACGTGCTGCCACCGCAGGAGGAACCGCATGAAGTCCCGGGCGGTGACGGGCTCGATCTCCCGGCGGAGCCGGGCCCGGGTGTACGTGTGGATCCGGGCGAGCAGGCGTCGAGCGCAGAACTCGTCCGGCCCGTCGCCCGCGGAGAAGTGGCCGCGGAACGCGAAGCCCTCGCCCTCCAGGCGGGCCGCGGCGATGGCCACATCGCCTTCGGACAGCGCCGTGCGCTCCGCCAGGTCGGCCACGGTCGAGGGCCCCACGTACTCGAGATGGCCCCTGATCATCTCGGCCGCCGCGGCGTCCCGGTCGATCGGGGTCGCGG
Organism: Actinomycetota bacterium; assembly: GCA_046744325.1. GTDB lineage: Bacteria > Actinomycetota > UBA4738 > UBA4738 > UBA4738 > JBKPBM01. Next base: position 3,058 of record JBKPBM010000209.1, read on the forward strand.
CCACCGGCGAACGGTGGTCCGGGTCGATCGTCGCCTCCGGGAACAGGAGCTCCAGGGCGGGTCGGCGTTCGACCACCCCCCACAGCTCCGCGCCGGAGGCTCCGCGAATACACAGGCCCCGCCGCTCCTCGACCAGCTCGTCGAACCAGGACTGCCACTCCTCGTTGGGCCGTACGCCGGTGACCGTCATCAACAGGTCGTGGAGCTCGTCGGCATCGCGCGGATCGGGCCGCACCTCCTCACGGACCCGCTCGATGGCGTCGAGGTCGAGCCTGCCCAGGTCACGGGCCTCGACCGGCAGGCCTCGGCGAAGCTGTACGGCGCGGCTCCGGCGCTCCTCGAGCGGGGCATCGTCCAGGTAGGTGAAGGGCCGGCCGTTCAGGATCTCGTGGGCCAGCACGGAGGGCTCCACCGTGTCGCGGGTCACCACCTGGACCCGGCCGGCCTCGATCTCGGCCAGCAGCTCCCTGAGGCCATCCACGTCCATCGCCTCCCGAAGGCAGTCCTGAAGGGTCTGGCGGACCAGCGGGTGGTTGGGGATCTCCATCGGCCCCGCAGGGACGTTCTCCTGGCAGGCCGCCAGCACCGGGAACACGGCCACCATGAGGTCGTCGGACTCCATGCGCTGGATGGCCGGTGGGTTCTTCCGGCCCCCTCGCATCCGGAGCACGGCCAGCGCGCGATTGAGGTTCCATCGCCAGCGGGCCGCGAACATCGGTGAGGTCAGCACGGCCTGTCGCAGCACGTCCTCCACAGTCTTGGAGGCGAGGAACTTCGGCACGCGCTCCAGCGGGAAGCTGTGCTGTGGCCCGAGCGAGAGCAGGATCGCATCGTCGCTGGCCGCCGCCTGCAGTTCGAAGTCGAAGGTGACGCAGAACCGCTTGCGAAGCGCCAGCCCGAGCCCCCGGTTCAGCCGCGCCCCGAACGGCGAGTGCCCCACCAGCTGCATCCCGCCCGCGTCGTCGAAGAACCGCTCCAGCACCAGGGTCTGCCTGGTGGGAAGGACCCCCAATGCCGTGAGCCCGGCGCCCAGGTACCGGACGATGGTGTCCGACGCCGCCCGGTCGATCCCGCACTCCGCCTCGAGCCATGCACGAGCGCCGTCGGGGTTCTCCTGTTCAAGGAACTGGGCCACCCGGTCCCGGAGCTCGGAGACTTCGGTCGAGAGCTCCTCGGTCCGGCCCGGGGCCTCCCCCAGCCAGAACGGCACCGACGGAGGGGCCCCCTGGGCATCGACCACCCGGACCGTCCCGGGCTCCACGCGGCGGATCCGCCACGACGTCGTCCCCAGCAGGAAGACGTCCCCGGCCATGCTCTCGATGGCCCAGTCCTCGTTCACCGTGCCCACGAAGGTGTCGTCCGGCTCGGCGACGACCCGGTAGTCGCCCAGTTCGGGGATGGCCCCGCCGGATGTCAGGGCAGCTAGGCGGGCCCCCCGCCTGCCCTTCAGCCGCCCGTTGACCCGGTCGCGGTGCAGGTAGGCGGCGCGCTTCCCCCGTCCGGTGGTGATGCCCTCGGACACCAGCTCGACCACGTCGTCGAAGTCCTGGCGGGAGAGGGCGGCAAAGGGCGCCGCGCCCCGGACCAGGTCGAACAGTTCGTTCTCGGACCATTCCTCGGCGGCGCACTCGGCCACGATCTGCTGGGCCACGATGTCGAGGGGCGCCACCGGCTGGATGATCGCGTCCAGCCGGCCGGCCCGGGTGCCGCGGAGCAGGGCCGCGCACTCCACGAGCTCGTCTCGAGAGGTGGGATACAGGACGCCCCGCGGCGTGCCGAACCGGGTGTGGTTCGAACGGCCCACCCGCTGAAGGAACGTGGCGAAGCTTCGAGGCGAGCCGATCTGGCAGACCAGCTCGACCGGGCCGATGTCGATCCCCAGCTCCAGCGACGCGGTGGCCACCAGGGCCCGCAGGTCTCCGGCTCGAAGGCGGGACTCCACCCGGTGCCGGCGCTCCCGGGACAGGCTGCCGTGGTGGGCGGCCACCTGGTCCTCGCCCAGGCGCTCGCCGAGCTGGTGGGCGAACCGTTCGGCCATCCGCCGGGTGTTGACGAACACCAGGGTGGTGCGATGCTCCGTCACGTGCTCGGCCACGCGGTCGAGGATCTCGGCCATCTGTTCGGCGGAGGCGACGGCCCCGAGCTCGTCATCGGGGAGCTCGAGGGCGAGGTCCACCGCCCGCTGGTGTCCCACGTCGACGATCGCGCACCGCGGGGAGCCGTCGGGGTCCGACCGGTCGGGACCGTCCCCGACCAGCAGCCGGGCCACGGCGTCGATGGGCCGCTGGGTGGCCGACAGCCCGATCCGCTGCGGACGCGAGCCCGCCACGTGGTCGACGCGCTCGAGGGTGAGGGCGAGGTGCGACCCCCGTTTGTTCCCGGCCACCGCGTGGATCTCGTCGACGATCAGGGTCTGCACCCCCTCGAGCATCGAGCGGGAGCGCTCCGCGGTGACCAGCAGGTACAGGGACTCGGGGGTGGTGACCAGGAAGTTCGGGGGGCGACGGAGCATCGCTGCCCGTTCGGAGGGAGCGGTGTCACCGGTCCTCACCGCGACCCGGATGTGGGGCGGTTCGAATCCGAGGGCCAGGGCGACCTGGGCGATCTCCCGCAGCGGCGCTTCGAGGTTCTGATGGATGTCCACGGCCAGGGCCTTCAACGGTGAGACGTAGACGACCTGTGGGCCCTCCTCGAGTGGGGCGCCGGCTTCCTGGGCCCGGTACAGCCGATCGATGCACACCAGGAAGGCCGCCAGCGTCTTGCCAGACCCGGTGGGCGCGGCGATCAGCGTGTTCCTGCCGGCCGCGATCTCGGCCCATCCGCCGGCCTGGGGGAGGGTGGGCCCATCCGGGAAGCGCCGCTCGAACCACGTCCGGATGGCCGGATGGAAGGTCTCGATCACACCGGCACTCTATCGCCCGGTGCCGACATCGATCCGGCCACGGGGGTGGGCGCCGGTCAGCTCCCCGCGGTTCGACCCTGACAGCGCGCGCACAGCCCCGAGATGGCGAAGTGCGTCAGGTCGGGCGCGAAGCGGTGGTGCCCGGCCACCAGATCTCGCAACCGCTTGGCCTCCGCAAGCGAGAGCGAGTCCTCGACGCCGCAGTTGGAGCACACCAGGTGGA
>JBKPBM010000210.1:0-9254 GCA_046744325.1 Actinomycetota bacterium
GGTCAGCTCCGCCGTCGCCACCTGGACCCCACCATCCTCCAGGGCCTTGCGCACCGTTCGAAGGTCCTCCGGCTCGGTGACGATCTCCCACTGGTCGCCGGCATCCTGCAGGTCGTCGGCCCCGGCCTCCAGGATGATCTCCAGGATCTGGTCCTCGTCCGGCGCGATGGCCTTCTCCAGCTGGATCAGGCCCCGCCGGTCGAACTGCCAGGCGACGCTGCCGGGATCGGCCAGGCTCCCGCCCAGCCGGGAGAAGGCGTGCCTGACCTCCTGGCCGGTGCGGTTCCGGTTGTCGGTCATCGCGGAGACCAGCACGGCCACACCGCCCGGCGCGTAGCCCTCGTACATGACCTCCTCGTACCGAGCGGCGCCGGCCTCTCCCGACGCGCGCTTGATGGCCCGCTCGATGTTGTCCCAAGGGACGGAGTAGTCGCGAGCCTTCTCGACAGCTGAGGCGAGGGTCATGTTCCCCTCGACGCTGGGCCCGCCCTCACGCGCCGCCACCTCGACCGCCCGCAGGAGCTTGGCGAACATGCGGCTGCGCTTCTCGTCCTGGGCGCCCTTGCGCCGCTTGATCGTGGCCCACTTGGAGTGACCGGACATGACTTCCGAAGATGCTACCCCGTGGCCCGGCCGGTCATCTCCAACAGGCGGGCGTGCAGGCGCGGATCGCCCGCGATCTCGGGATGGAACGCCGCCGCCAGCAGGTTCCCCTGCTGCAGCACCACGGGGCGGCCATCGTGCTCGGCCAGGACCTGGACCTCGGGCCCCACGCGCTCGACCTGCGGCGCCCGGATGAACACCGCCCGCACCGGCCCCACGCCCTTGACGTAGATGTCGGCCTCGAACGAATCCACCTGGCGACCGTACGCGTTGCGCTGGACCCAGATGTCCATCAGCCCCAGCAGCGTCGGACCGTCGTCCACCTCGCGGGCCATCACGATCATGCCCGCGCAGGTCCCGAACACCGGCATCCCTGCCGCGGCGCGCTCGCGGATCGGCTCGACCAGGCCATGCACCCGGGCCAGCTTGGAGATCGTGGTGGACTCGCCGCCGGGGATGGCGAGGCAGGCCACCTCCGCCAGGTCCTCGGGGGTCCGGACCAGCACGGGCGTGGCCCCCGCCTCGGAAAACATCCGGGCGTGCTCCCGAAAGTCGCCCTGCAGCGCCAGAACTCCCGCCTTCATCTCGAAGGCGATGATACGGGCCCGGAGGACCCGCTCTGCCTCAGCCCTGCGACGGTGGGGAGGGCATCAGCCCAAGCTGCATCATCATCCCGGGCACGTCGAAGAGCCCGTAGTGCTCGATGAATTGCCCCTGGTCGTTGACCGTGACCACGTCGATCGCTTCCGCTGAAAACGACTTGCCCGTGGCCGGCGCCCCCATCGGCGCCCCCCACCCTGGACCGTTGTCGGTCCCGCTGAACCTCGACCGGATGGCCATCTTGTTCCCGCTGACGATCGTCTCGATGATCTCGGCCTTCATGTCCGGCGAGTTCTCGTGGATCATCCGCAGGGTTTCGAGCGCTCCCTTCTTGTCGTGCGGCATGTCCGGGGTGAGCGGGTTGTGCTCGATGACGTCGTCGGCGATCACGCTCTCGGCGTAGTCCATGTCCCCCTGATCGAGCACGCGCGCGTAGAACTCCCTGGCAGTGGCCCTCATCTCGTCTGGCGTCGGCATCTCGTCCACCCTCCTCACATGCCCGGCATAGCGCCGAGCTGCGTCATCAGCTTGGGCGTATCCATCTGGGCCCAGGTCTCGTGCAGCTTGCCGTCGGGACCGTGGCGGCTGATCTGGATCCAGTCGATGTCGATCGGACGATCGTTTGCCGGGATGCCTGCCCAGGCTACGCCTCCCTTGTTGGTGCCGGTCATCCGAACGTGCACCACCACCCGGTCGCCCTCGCCGAAGATGTCGAGGATCTCGGTCTTCTTGTCCGGGAAGGACTGATGGGCGCCCATGTCGGCCATCTTGGCGCCCTCCCGTCCGGCCGGCATCATCTCGGACCCCGGCGTGTGGGCCACGAAGTCATCGGCGATCAGCTCGTCGATGGTGGCGTAGTCCTGGCTCTGGTAGGCCTCCTCGATCCCGCGGATCACCTCGACGTTGTCCATGCGGAACCCCCCTTTCGAACGCGACGACACGGGGAACCTATCGCCGGAGGCATCCGCAGGGCAAGGCCGGGTGGATCGGTGAACCGGACGGGTCGCTCCTACCAGCCTCGGGTCTGGAGCAGCCCTTCTTCCCCAAGCGTGGAGATCTCGATCCCGCGCATGGGCTCGCCGAGCCCCCGGGACACCTTGGCCAGGATGTCGGGGTCCTGGTAGTAGGTGGTGGCCTCGACGATGGCGCGGGCCCGACTGGCCGGATCCTCGCTCTTGAAGATGCCCGACCCGACGAAGTTCCCGTCCGCCCCGAGCTGCATCATCAGCGCGGCGTCGGCCGGGGTGGCCAGCCCGCCCGCAGAGAAGTTCACCACGGGCAGCTTGCCGGTGGAGGCGACCTGCCGGACCAACTCGACGGGCGCGGCCAGCTCCTTCGCCGCGGCGGCCAGCTCGTCCTCGCGCAGCCCGGCCAGCTTGCGGATCTGGCCGGTGATCTTGCGCATGTGCCGGACGGCCTCGACCACGTTGCCCGTCCCGGCCTCCCCTTTCGTACGGATCATCGCCGCGCCCTCGGCGATCCGCCGGAGGGCCTCGCCCAGGTCCCGTGCCCCGCACACGAAGGGCACCGTGAACTCCCACTTGTCGACGTGGTGCTCCTCGTCGGCGGGGGTGAGCACCTCGCTCTCGTCGATGTAGTCGACCCCGAGAGCCTGAAGGATCTGGGCCTCGACGAAGTGCCCGATCCGGCACTTGGCCATCACCGGGATGGAGACCGTCTCCATGATCTCGGCCACCTTGTTCGGGTCGGCCATCCTGGCCACGCCGCCCTCCTTGCGGATGTCGGCAGGAACCCGCTCCAGCGCCATGACCGCGACGGCGCCGGCGTCCTCGGCGATCTTCGCCTGCTCGGCGGAGGTGACGTCCATGATGACGCCGCCCTTCAGCATCTCGGCCAGCCCGGTCTTGACCCGGAGCGTTCCCGTTTCGTTGTCCATGGCGAACCTCCTCGCGCCTCGGCCGGATCCGGACGCCAGGGAACCGTCTCCAGTGTAGCGAGCCGTTCGCGGGCGGTACCCTGAGACGCACCATGCGCATCTTCTCGGGCATCCAGCCGACCGGCGTGTTCCACCTGGGCAACTACATCGGGGGGATCCGCCAGTACGTGGCCGGGCAGGACCGCGGCGAGGCCATCTACTGCCTGGTCGATCTGCACGCCATGACCGTGGCGTACGACCCCGCCGAGCTCCCGAGCCGGGTCTACGACGGAGCGGCCATCCTGTTGGCCTCGGGCCTGGACCCGGAGCGGTGCATCCTGTTCCGTCAGTCCGACGTCAAGGAGCACACCGAGCTGTGTTGGCTGCTGTCGAACGCGACGTCCTACGGCGAGCTACAACGCATGACGCAGTTCAAGGAGAAGCGCGAGCAGCAGGAGTTCGTTTCGGCCGGCCTGTTCTTCTACCCCATCCTGATGGCGGCCGACATCCTCGCCTATGACACCAACGAGGTGCCGGTGGGCGACGACCAGCGCCAGCACCTGGAGCTGACCCGAGATGTCGCTCAGCGGTTCAATGCGCGCTTCGGCGAGACCCTGGTCCTGCCCGAGGCCCGGATCCCCGACATCGGAGCCCGGATCATGGACCTGCAGGCCCCCACTCGGAAGATGTCGAAGACCGGCGGGACCGAACTGGGCACGGTGTTCGTCCTGGACCCGCCCGAGGTCATCGCGCGGAAGGTCCGCAGCGCGGTCACCGACTCCGGCACGGAGGTGGTCCGGGGTCCGGTCAAGCCCGGCATCTCCAACCTGATCGACATCGTCGCCGTGCTCCGGGAGATCACGCCCGAGGCCGTGGAGAAGGAGTTCGCCGGCGGCGGGTACGGCGCGTTCAAGCAGGCCGTGGCCGACGCGGTGGTGGAGTTCCTGGCTCCGGTCCAGGAGCGCTACGCGAAGGTCCGCGCGGACGAGGACGGGCTCGAGGCGATCCTGTCCGGGGGAGCCGACAAGGCTCGGGCCATCGCGTCCCCGACCCTCGAGCGGGTGCGCCGGGCGATGGGCCTGGGGCGACTCAGCTCGAGGTGAACGTGACCGCCGGTCGGTCGTCAGGGTAGAGCTCGACCCAGGTGTTGCCCGGGGCCAGCTGGATGACCTTCCCCTTCGCGTCCTTGAACACGGTGAGGTCGGAGAGCGACGCCCGCGACCACGTCCCCTTGATCAGCTTCCCGTTGCGCAGGACGTACGCCGTCCCCGTGCCGACCGAGATGACCTTCGGCGAATGCACCCCGTTGGCGTCGGTGACGTCCGTCAACTCGGTCTTGACCACCTGGATCACCACATTGACCGCCGACACCTGGGTCCCGTCGGAGAGCGTGTGCGGGACGTCTCCGTGGTACCGCAGCCACGCCTTCTTCGACGAGCTCCACTTCCAGAACACGTCCGAGTCGGTGGAGAAGGGGAGGTGCGCCTGGCTGACCTTCTTCGCCGTCTTCGGAGCCCTCTTCGAATACTCGAAGATCGGCTGGGGCGGACCTCCCGCGTTCCTCTTGAAGCCGTACAGCTCCCTCGTGCTGGTGTAGAGGTTGTGGGGGGCCGGACGGGCCGGGTCGCGGTGGTACTGACGCACCGCGATCAGGTAGTTGACGTCGATGAGCCCCCGCTCCCGGACCCGGTCCCGGACCGAGGGGACCCCGCCGGCGTACCCGAACAGCGGGCGGCCGAACTGCACCAGGATGTCGGGGTCCGTGAACCGCGCGCTCCGAACCGGCTCGATCCTGGCGGCGTCCTGACACTGGTAGACGGCGATGAAGCGGGTGACCCCGCCCTCGACCGGCTCCTCGTAGACGATGTCGGCGGTCCCCAGCCCCGTCTGGGGCCGGGCCGCCGGCAGGTTCTCCACCTTCACCGCGAGCGCCGGGCGGTTGGGGACCCGGCCCGACGCGGGCGCGAGGCCGGTCAATGGGCAGATCGGGGGCGGCGGGGACGCTGATGGGGTGCTACCGGGGCTGACGGACGAGGTCGAGCCGCCCGGCCCGCTGGCTTCCGACGGCTTGCCGCGGCCGCCGAGCGCCAACACCCCGGCCACGGCCCCGCCGACGATGGCCAGCGCGACGATCACCGCAAACACGACGCGGCCACGTCTGGTCGGGGTCATGTGGGGAATTCCTCCTTCACCTGGCGGCAACCCCCCCGCCGGGCGCGCTGCTTGGGGGACGGGGTGGACGGGCAGGATGCTAGCGGGCCGACCCGGGCCCTACAAACATCCTCGGGTCATCATCACATCTCCTCCAGGATCCTGATCCGGTCCTGGATCGGAGGGTGGGTGTTGAACAGGTTCTCGAACCAGTGGTTCTCCTCGCCGTGGACCCGGGATGGCTGGTTCAGCCACAGGTGCCCGGTGGCGTTGTTGGCCACCCGCATCGGGGTGGGGTCCGCGGAGATCTTCCGAAGGGCACTGGCCAGACCGGGCGGGTAGCGCGTGAGCAGCGCCCCCTCGGCGTCGGCCAGGTACTCGCGCCGCCGCGACATGGCCAGCTTGATCACCTGGGCGATGATCGGGGCCAGCACGGCCAGGACCAGGCCCACGATGGCCAGGATGGCGAACCCCTCTCCCCCGCCCTCCCGGTCCCGCCCCCGCCCGCCGAACATGCCGCCGCCCCACCAGAACCCCCGCAGCATGAACACGGCGATCAGCACCACCGAGCCGACCAGCGTGGCCACGATGGTCCCCAGCAGGATGTCGCGGTCGCGCACGTGGCTCATCTCGTGGCCGATGACGCCCTCCAGCTCGACCCGGTTCATCGTGTCCAGAAGGCCCTGGGTCACCGCCACGGATGAATGCTCCGGGTCCCTGCCGGTGGCGAAGGCGTTGGGGGCCTTCTCGGGGATGATGTAGACCGCCGGCTTGGGCAGGCCCGCCGCCAGGGCCAGACCCTCCACGATGTTGTGCAGCCTGGGCTCCTCCTCGTGGGTCACCGGGCGCGCCCGGGAGGCCCGAAGGACCAGCTGGTCGCCGTACCGGTACGACGCGAACGACATGGCGCCCGAGATGGCCAGCGCCACGATCAGCCCGGCGATCCCGGCGTTCAGCAGCAGCCCGAAGATGTACCCGAGGCCCCCGACGAAGACCAGGGTGCCCACGATGAGCAGGATGGTCTTGCGCTTGTTCGCGGCGATCTGTTCGTACAAGGCGGCCCGTTTAGAACTGCACGCTCACCGGGCCGCGCGCCGGCTCGTCGATCTCGAAGAACTCGCGCGGGGTGAAGTGGCCCCAGGAGGCGATGATGCGGGACGGGAAGCTCTGGATCAGCGTGTTCAGCCCCTGCACCTGGTCGTTGTAGAACTGGCGGGAGAAGGCGATCTTCGACTCGGTGCCGGTGAGCTCCTCCTGCAGGGCCAGGAAGTTCTGGCTGGCCTTGAGGTCCGGGTAGTTCTCGGCGACCGCGATGAGGCGGCCCAGCGACCGGGTCAGCTGGTTCTCGGCCTGGGCCTGCCCTCCCACCGTGGAGGCGGCCTGCGCGGCGGCCCGGGCCTGGGTGACCTCCTCGAACAGCTCACGTTCGTGGGCGGCGTAGCCCTTGACGGCCTCGACCAGGTTGGGGATCAGGTCGTACCGGCGGCGAAGCTGGACGTCGATCTGGGACCAGGCGTTCTCCGACCGCACGCGGTACCTGACCAGTCGGTTGAAGGTCACCACGCCCCACAGGATGGCCAGGGCCACGATGCCGATCACGACCCATACGACGACCATGAGGGCAGTCTATCAGCGGCTTCGGCTCCGGCCGGGCGTGGCCAGGGCCTCGGCGTAGGCGGCCTCGATCGCGGGGAGGACGGCCTCCCACCCGTACCGCTTCGCCCGCCGGCGCCCGCCCTCCCGCAGGGACGTGGCCAGCGAAGGATCGCTCAGGATCCGTCGCACCGCCCCGGCCAGGGCCCCCGGGTCGTTCGGCGCCACCAGGAGCCCGTCGGTGCCGTGGCGGATCACCTCCCGGTACCCGGGGATGTCGGAGGCCACCACCGGGACCCCCGCGGCCATCGCTTCGACCAGCACCAGCCCGAAGCTCTCCTGGCCGAGGGCAGGGCTGAGCGAGACGTCGGCGGCGGCGTGATAGGGGGGAAGCCGGTCGTGGCCCACCGCCCCCACCATGACCACGCGCCCGCGCGCGGCGGCCGGCAGGAGCCCCACCGCCCCTCGGTCGCGCCCCTCCCCCACCACGACCAGCGAGAGGTCGGGCTGCTCCTCGCTGAGGAGGCCGAACGCTCGCACGGCGACCGGGAATCCCTTCTGGCGGTCCAGCCGGCCCACCCACAGCAGGTGCCGCCCCGGAGGGAGGCCGGCGACGGGTTCGGCGCCGGCGAACCGGTCCACGTCCACGCCGTTGGGTACGACGCGGACGTCGCCTCCCATGCGCGTCGTCACGAACCCGGCCGCGGCCTCCGACACCGCCAGCCGGACGGACAGCCGGCGCCAGACGGGCCGGACCAGCGGGGCTGCCCGGTCGAACAGCCGCGACCTCGCCGCATAGGCGTGGAAGGTGGCAACGACCGGTGCCCGCGACCGAAGCACGGCGTACATGGAGGTCGAGGGGGTCAGGGGCTCATGGGCGTGCAGGACGTCGGGGCGGAACCGGCGCAGTTCCTGGTCGATCCGCCTCGCCGACCAGGGCCACGGGGCGATCGGGGCAACGGTGCCCTGGTATGGGATGGCCACCGGCCGGGCTACGATCCGTACGAACCGCTCGCCGGACGCGGACCCGCCCGGGGCCAGGACCAGGACGTCGTGCCCTCTGGCCGCCAGACGGCGGGCGAGCTCGCCCACCTGGACCTGGACCCCCCCGGGGACGTCCCAGCTGTACGGGCAGACGAGGGCGACCCTCACTCCCCGTCCCAGGCCGGCTGGAACATGTGCCAATCCGTCGGGGCCGAGGCGATCGCCCTCTCGAAGCGGCTGGCCAGGACCCGGGTCATCTCAGTGACGTCGCCCCGCGTGGTGCCCGTGCGCTCGATCTCGATGGGCGCCTCGATCACGGTGTGCCAACCCTCCGGGGTGGTGAACACCGCTGAGGCGCACATCGGGGCGCCCGTGGAGAGCGAGAGCAGCGCCGGTCCCGCCGGCAGCAGCCTCGGAGCCCCGAACATCTCCACCCGCACGCCCCGGCCCGAGAGGTCCCGGTCGGCCACCAGGGTGATGATGTGGTTCTCCGACAGCAGGCGAACGAGAGTCTCGGCGACCCGTCCCCCCTCCGACAGCGGCACGATGCCCATCCCCAGCGCCCTGCGGTGGCGGAGGAACAGCTCGAACACCGGGCGGGGCCTGAGCTCCTCCGCCACGGCGGTCATGCGGTAGCCCTGCAGGCAGAGCCAGTGCCCCGCAGCGTCCCAGTTCCCCATGTGCGGCAGCGCCAGGACGATGCCCTTCCCGTCGGCCAGAGCCTTGTCGACGTGCTCGATGCCGTCGACCGTGAACCGGCGGCGGACCTCCTCGGCCGGCATCGTGCGCAGGGCGAAGGTCTCGTACCAGTAGCGCCCATACAGAAGGAAGCACTCGCGCGCCGCCTGCCGGACGATGGGCGCGTCGGGAGGGTACCCGAGCACCCGGCCCAGATTGGCCGCGGCGGTCTCCCGCTCGCGGACGGAGCGGGCGAAGTACACGCGTTGGTACAGCACGGCCAGCTTCATCCCCACGCTCCGGGGCACGTGCATGCCGATCCATTCGGCGGCCCGCAGCGTCCAGTACGCCCGCCGTTCCGACGTGGTCATGCGCTCGCCGTCGCCGATCATGAGGAGCGAGTGGCGCGAGATCGGCCCTCCTGATAGGCCACGTTCCACGCCCGGACCACGGCGGCGGCCACGGTCAGGACCGACAGCAGGGCCAACGAGACCCGGAGCCACCCGGTCACCAGGCCGAACACGGGGAGCGCCACGCGGAGCATCCGGTATCGGACGCTCTCGGACCCGCGGTAGCCGAGCCCACGGCCACGGGCCCGCTGATAGGAGGCCACGAACCCGGCGGCAAGAGCCACCAGGGACAGGGCCGAGACGGTTGCGGACGTCCCGCGCCAGACCCAGGCGATGGGCGCCAGGACCGCGGCGTCGAACACGCGGTCGGCGATCAGCTCGGTCGCGCGGTCGCGGCGGCGGCGGCCGGCCCGTGCGGC
>JBKPBM010000331.1:0-5225 GCA_046744325.1 Actinomycetota bacterium
CCTCCTTCTCCAGCGCGGCCGCGATCAGGCGCGCCGCCTCCAGGAGGGTCTCACGCTCGACCCCGACCCCGCCCCTCGGCTCCCGGTCGCCGTACGCCAAGCCCTTGTCCCACACCGCCAGGCCGAACCGCACGACCAACCCGCGGAGCACGGTGTAGTCGGGGAGGATGAACTCGGCGCCCATCTCCACGATCGCGCCGTTCGAAAGCTCTCTAGACCAGACCCGTCCGCCGACGCGAACGCGGGCCTCGAGGACCACCACCTCGGCCCCCGCCCGTTGCAGCGAATCGCCGGCGGCCAGGCCGGCGAGGCCAGCGCCCACGACGATCACGCGCATGCGGTCTCCTGTTCGAGCCGGCTCAGTCGGCGGCCTGCCGGAACCGGGTGTCGCGCCAGGCGATGGCCGCCTTCAGGCCCCGCTCCTCGCGGATCCGGTTGAACTCCCTGCGCTCGGGGACCTCCGCGGCCTCGATGACGGCGTCGAGGTCGACGTTGGCCATGAGCGCTTCCCGGAACCCGGCGATCTCCAGCGACCGGTTGATCGACCGCTTGGTGAGCGAGACGGCGACGGGGTCCAGCACGCCGATCGTCCGGGCCAGCTCCAGCACCTCTTCCTCGAGCAGATCGCCGGGGACCACCCGATTCACCAGGCCGATCCGCAGGGCCTCGGGGGCCGAGATCCGATCCTCGCCGGTCAGCAGGAGCTCCTTCGATCGGCGCGCCCCGATCAGCCAGGGCATGACCATGGTGACGACGCCCGAGCCGAACCGGATCTCCGGCTCGCCGAACACGGCGTCGTCCGATGCGATCGCCAGGTCGCACATCATCATCAGGTCGCACCCTCCGGCCAGGCAGTACCCGTGGACCTGGGCGATCACCGGCTTCGGGCAGTCGAAGAGCTCGAGCATACGTCCCGCGTCGTGGGCGAGCTCGGCCCGCCACTGGGCCACGTCGGGGGTGCCGTGCTGGGCGTGGTGCTCCGCCTCCTCCTTCAGGTCGTAGCCCGCGCAGAACGCACGGCCGGCGCCGCGGACGACCAGTGCGCGCACGGCCGGGTCGGCCGCGGCGCCTGCCACCGCCTCCGACAGCCGCTCCACCAGCTCCGTCGACAGCGCATTCAGGCGGTCGGGCCGGTTGAGGGTCAGGCGACGGATCGCCCCCACGTCGTCGACGAGGAGCACGGCTTCGGCCTGACCGGTGCCGACCGCCTCCTCGATCATCCGGCCGGCTTCCGGGGGATGACCAGGGCGTCGGCCGCCAGGCATCCGTTCGGGCTCACCACGAGCGGGTTCACGTCCATCGCATCGAGCTGTTCCCCGAGGTCCTCGGCCAGCGCGGCCATCGACACGATCGCCGCGCAGAGCGCTCGGATGTCCGAGCGGGGCCGGCCGCGGGCGCCGTCCAGCACGGACCGAACCGCCAGGCGATCGATCATAGCCCGAGCCCGGTCCTCGTCGAGCGGCGGAAGGGCCAGCCGGCGGTCTCCCACGACCTCGACCAGGATGCCCCCCGCCGCCACCAGGACCAGCGGGCCGAACTGCTCGTCCCGGACGACCCCCAGCGCCATCTCGACGCCCTCCGGTGCCGTCGACTGGACCATCATCCGCGGCCCCAACCGTGTGGCCAGATCCGAGAATGCGCGCCGCACGGCGCCGGCATCCGTCAGGCCCAGCCGAATGCCGTCCACCTCAGATTTGTGCGTCACGCCCGGTGCCGCGGTCTTGAGCACCACCGGCCACCCCAGCCGTTCGGCCACGGCAACGGCCCCCTCGACCGTCTCGACCACGTCGTGCCCGACTACCGGGATCCCGTAGTCGCGCAGGAGGGCAAGCCCGTCGGCCTCATCCCAGGACCGTTCCTCCGCCATCCGGGCGCGCCAGCGGTCGCGAAGGGCCGGGTCCCGCCTCGCCCGTGACGCTGCCGGTGTTCGAGTCCGGTGGTCGCGGTAGGCCAGGAGGTGGCCCAGCGCGCGAAGCCCGGTCTCCGTCCCCTCCAGGACCGGGATGCCCGCGCGCCGGACGAACCCCGCATCGCGTGGATCGATGGCCGAGGCCAGGTTGCTCAGCACCGCCACCGGCTTCCCGGTGCGGGCGAACACCTCGGCGGCGACCCGCGCGTATCCCGATTCGCTGACCAGCTCCGTGGTGAGGTCGACGCAGAAGGCCAGCGCCGCCGTGTCGGGGTCCTCCAGCAGCGCGTGCATGCAGGCGATGAAGATGTCGGCCGCGTCGTTCCCGGTGCCCCACGCGTCGAGCGGGTTCACGGCGGGCAGGCCCTCCTCCAGGACCGCGGCCAGGCGCGCGGTGGTGTCCTCCGAGATCCGGGCCAGGGGCACCCCGACCTCATCGGCCACGTCGATGAGGTGGGCCCGCTCGCCCCCCGAGTCGTGGATCGCCGCCAGCCCACCCGGCCCGGCGCGCCGTCCTGCCGAGAACAGCTCCAGCGTGTCGGCCAGCTCGTCCAGCGTCCGCACCCGGAGGACGCCGTGCGCGTCGACCAGTGCCTCGAACGCGCCGTCCTCTCCGGCCAGGGCGCCGGAGTGGGCGGTCACCATCTCCTGGGCACCAGCAGTCCGGCCCACCTTCAGGGCCACCACCGGGACGTCCCGCTCCGCCGCCCGATCAAGGGCCCTGCGGAAGCCCCCCGGATCGCGCACGGTCTCGATGAACAGGGCGGCGACCCTCGTGGTGTCCAGCTCCAGGGCGTGGGCCAGATAGTCGGCCGTGGTGGTCACCAGCTCGAGCCCCGAGCTGATGGCCACGTTGAATCGCAGCCCCCGGTCGTTGTGCAGCAGCGCGGAGAACGCGGACCCCGAGTGCGTGATGAAGGCGATCCCTCCGGGCTCGCGATCGAGCGGCTCGGAGAAGCCACACGCCCGCAGCCGCCGGTCGAGGTTGATGAACCCCATCCCATTCCCGCCGCACAGGCTCATCCCCGCGTCGCGGGCGATGGCGGCCAGGCGCTCACCCAGGGATGGCGCACGGTCGACGGGGGCCTCGTAGCAGCTGGCGAAGATGACGGCCGACCGCGCGCCCATGGCCGCGGCGGCGCGGAGCTGCTCCTCCAGCATCGCGTTGGCCACCCCGAGGATGGCCAGGTCGACCGGCTCGGGGACCTCTGCGAGCGAGGGGAGGCAGGCATGCCCCATGACCTCCTCGTACCGGGGATTGACCGGGTACACCGCGCCGTCGAACCCGCCTTCGACGAGCTGGACCATCATCGTCAGCCCGAAGGAGTCGGGTCGCGCGCTGGCGCCGACCACGGCCACCGACCGGGCCTCGAGCATCGGATGGAGGTCGGTCAGCGCCCGCCCCGCTTCATGTCCGACAGAATCTCACGGGCGGCGTTGGCTCCCGGTGCCCCGGTGATGCCACCCCCCGGATGCGCGCCCGACCCGCACAGGTACAGGCCACGGATGGGCATCCGGTACCGGGCCAGCCCCAGCATGGGGCGCCAGGCGAAGAACTGGTCGAGCCCCGGCTCGGCGTGCAGGACGTGCCCGCCCGTCAGGGCGAAGTCCCGCTCCAGATCCAGCGGCGTCAGGACCGATCGGCCGAGGATCAGGTTCGACAGTCCGGGCGCGACGTCCTCGAGCCGCTTCACCACCAGGTCCCCCAGGCCCTCCCGCTCGGTGTCCCAGTCGGAATCGCGAAGCCGGTGTGGGGCCCACTGGACCAGGACGCTCATCACGTGCCCGCCCTCGGGAGCGACGGTCGGATCCGAGAGCGACGGGATCGTGGCCTCCAGGAACGGGGTCTCGCTCATCCGCCGGTACTTCGCCGCGTCGGCCCCGCGCTCCAGGTCGTCGATGCCCGGAGCGATCACGATGCGGCCCCGCAGCCGCTCGTCATTCGCGCCCCTCAACCCGGTGAACCGCGGCGGGCCGGAGAGGGCCAGGTTGACCTTCGCCGTGGCGCCATGGGCGCGGATGTTGGAGGCTCGCCACACCGTGGTGGGTCCGAGCACCTCGGGATCGACCAGGTCCAGGAGCAGGCGCCTGGGATCGATGCCGGCCACGATCGCCTCGCCCCGGATCTCCTCACCCCCCGCGAGCCGAACGCCGGTCGCTCGGGCGTCATCCTGCGTCATCACCTGCACCACATCGGCACCGGTCCGGATCTCCGCACCGAACCTCCGGGCTGACGCTTCGAGAGCCCGGGCCAACGCGACCGGGCCTCCGCGAGCGAAGACCGTCTGGCCCGCCGCCCCGCCGTCGTTGCCGGCCGAGTCGCCCAGGAACACCGCGGCCGTCCCCGCCGTCCACGGTCCCATCGCCGTGAACTGGATCCCGCGCGTGGCCAACACGCCCTGCAGCTCGTCGCGCTCGAAGGGCTCACCGACCAGGTCGGCCACCGGCATCGGCAGGACCCGCAACGTCTCGCGCGCAGCCTTCGGCCCCAGGCGTTTCATGGCCCGAGCCAGCTTGAGCCCTGCCAGCGCGTCCGCCAGGGACGGGGTCTGGATGTCGGGGGGCGCCGAGGCGTTCAGCCACGCAAGGTAGCTGGCGATGGAGCGGACTCGCCGGTCGAACCGCGGGTACTCGTCGGCGTCTGTGGGTGACAGGCGCCTCAGGTCTTCGGCCGTCTGTCGCGGGTCGTCCCACAGGGTGACTCCGACGCCATCTGATTGCGGCGCAAAGGCCCGAACGCGCGGCCGGATCAGTTCCAACCCGTGCGATGCCAATCCCAGGTCGCGGATCACCGACGGCCGCAGCCGGCCGACC
Source organism: Actinomycetota bacterium (assembly GCA_046744325.1). GTDB lineage: Bacteria > Actinomycetota > UBA4738 > UBA4738 > UBA4738 > JBKPBM01. The sequence continues at coordinate 4,724 of JBKPBM010000331.1, forward strand.
GTGTGGACGATCGCCGGCGCGTGGAATCCGGGTGCCGGTTCGGTCTCGGCCAGGATTCCCCCGACCTGATCGCGTCGCTCCAGGACCAGGACGCGGCGGCCGGCGCGGGCCAGGTACGCCCCGGCCACCAGCCCGTTGTGGCCGGCCCCGACCACGATCGCGTCGAATCGAGGACCCGTGCTCATGAAGCTGCCGCCGCTGTTCGCCGCTTCCGTGCCGACCGGAGGACCTGCATCGCGGCGATCTTCCCCGGCGCGCCCATGATGCCGCCGCCCGGGTGGGTGGCCGAGCCGCACAGCCACAGGTTCTCGATGGGCGTCCGGTACCTGGCCCATCCGGGCACCGGCCGGTTAAAGAACAGCTGCTCCAGGGTCAGCTCGCCCTGGAAGATGTTGCCCTCGGTCAGGCCCGTCGTCCGTTCGATGTCGAGCGGTGTCTGGACGTTGCGGAACAGGATGATGTCCCGGATGTTCGGGGCGAACTCGGCGATCCGGTTCACGAC
>JBKPBM010000052.1:0-2981 GCA_046744325.1 Actinomycetota bacterium
GAGAGCCAATGATCGAGCTGAACCTCGTCGGCGTCCGCGTTGAACTACCCACCAACCAGCCGATCGTGCTGCTCCGGGAGCGCGAAGGCGAGCGCTACCTTCCCATCTGGATCGGGCCGATGGAGGCAACTGCCATCGCCCTGGCGCTGCAAGGGATCGTCACCGCGCGCCCGATGACCCACGACCTCATGAAGAACGTGCTGGAGGAGATCGGGGTGCAGGTCGAGCGGATCGTGATCACCGAGCTCAAGGAGGGAACCTTCTACGCCACGATCCAGCTGGCGATGAACGGCAGCAAGCATGAGGTGTCCTCCCGGCCCAGCGACGCGATCGCGCTGGCCGTGCGGGTGAACGTCCCGATCTTCGCCAATGAGGAGGTCCTCACCGAGGCCTCGATCGTAATCAAGGACGACGAGGAGCAGGAGGTCGAGAAGTTCCGCGAGTTCCTGGAACAGGTCTCACCGGAGGACTTCGCGCCCTGATCTTCCCTCCCGGCCGAGCGACGGCGAATCGTTGACAGGTCGGGACCTCGTGATAGCCTTGCCTCACGTCCGCGTAATTACGGAGTTGTCATGGCTGAGTCAGAGGGCTACCGGGTCCCCGAGGTCTGCAGGGTCATCGGGATCTCCTATCGCCAGCTCGACTACTGGGCCCGGACCGGGCTGGTGAACCCGAGCGTCCGGGAGGCTGGGGGGTCGGGCACGCAGCGCCTCTACTCGTTCCAGGACCTGGTCCAGCTCAAGGTGATCAAGAAGCTCCTGGACACCGGCGTGTCGCTGCAGCGGATCCGCAAGGCCGTGATCTACCTGCGCCAGAACATGCGCAGCACGCCGGGGGGGATCACCCTGATGTCTGACGGCATCAGGATCTACGCATGCGAATCCGAAGAAGAGATCATCGACCTGTTGAAGAAGGGACAGGGGGTCTTCGCCATCGCCCTGGACAAGGTGTGGGAAGACCTCTCGGGCTCCCTCGGCCGGACCAAGAGCGCCCCCGCGCTGGCCAGGGCGGGAGGGGCTTGAGCGGCTCCCATCCCTCCCCGCTCCCCGAGCGCCTCCCCAGCGACGCCGTTTCCTTCGCCCACGCCAGCGAGCGCCAGTTCGCGCGGCTTCTGGACTTCTACCAGATCGAGTGGCTGTACGAGCCGACGTCGTTCGACCTGGAGTGGGATGCGGAGGGCAACGTGGTCCAGCGCTTCACCCCCGACTTCTACCTCCCGGCGTACGACCTGTACATCGAGATCACCACGCTCAACCAGAAGTTGGTGACCAAGAAGAACCGCAAGGTTCGCCGGCTGCGCGAGCGCTACCCGGAGATCCAGTGCAAGGTGTTCTACCAGCGCGACTACCTGTCCCTGGTGATGAAGTACGGCCTGGACGACGAGCGCGACCCCGAGCGGGTGGCCGGGTAACCAGGTGATTCCGGGGCCGCCGGTACACTGACGCCGTGCGGTTCGCACCCCACACCGATGACGACGTGCGAGCGATGCTCGCGGCCTGCGACCTCGACTCGCTCGACGACCTGTTCGCCCACATCCCCGAAGGGCTGAGGTTGGGCCAACCCCTGGACGTCACCGAGGGCGTCTCGGAGATGGAGCTGATGGCGGACCTCCAGCGGCTGGCCGGGCGCAACCGGCACGCCGACGAGCTGGTGTGCTTCGCCGGAGGCGGGGCGTACGACCACTACGTCCCCGCCGCCGTGTGGGCGCTGGCGGGGCGCTCCGAGCTGTACACGTCCTACACCCCGTATCAGCCCGAGCTCTCCCAGGGGGTGCTGCAGGCGCTGTTCGAATACCAGTCCATGGTCTGCGACCTGACCGGCCTGGAGGTCTCCAACGCCTCGCTGTACGACGGGCCCACGGCGCTTGTCGAGGCCGTGCACATGTCGATCGGGGCGACCGGGAGGCCGAGGGTCCTTGCGTCCGAGGCCGTGGATCCCCGTTACCTCGAGGTCCTGCGGACCTATGGAACCGGGGAGCATTTCACCGTCGAGCTCTTTCCGCACCGGGGACCGGGCGGCGACCGCCACGGTCTGGGGGAGGACGTGGCGGCGGTGATCGTGCAGCACCCGAACTTCTTCGGAAACCTCGAGGACCGCATCCGCGCATCGTTCGACGCCGCCCATGCCGCGGGCGCGCGAGCCATCCAGGTCTTCGACCCGCTGTCGCTGGGGCTGCTGGCGCCGCCGGGGGACCTGGGGGCGGACATCGCGGTGGGGGAGGGGCAGGCGCTGGGGAACCACCTGAACTATGGAGGGCCCTACCTCGGGATCATCGCCGCCCGGATGCAGGACGTCCGGCGCATGCCGGGCAGGATCGTCGGGGAGACGGTCGATGTGGACGGCCGGCGCGGCTTCGTCCTGACGCTCCAGGCCAGAGAGCAGCACATCCGGCGGGAGAAGGCGACGTCGAACATCTGCACGAACCAGACGCTGATGGCGGTGGCGGCAACGGTGTACCTGGGGTGGCTGGGTCCGCAGGGGCTGGAGGAGCTCGGGCGTCAATGCCTGGCCAAGGCCCGGTACACGGCGGAGCGGCTGAACGACCTCTCTTCGGCGGAGCTGCTGTGGCCCGAGGCCGAGTTCTTCAAGGAGTTCGCGGTGCGAACCCAGGCCGACCCCGGTGAGGCCCAGCGGCGGCTCTTGGGACAGGGGTTCCTGGCCGGTCCGGTGGTGGAGGCCGGACCGGGCCCGGCCCTGATGGTTGCGGTGACCGAGCGGCGGACCCGCGAGGAGATCGACCGGTTCGTGAAGGCGTTCGAGGAGGCCAGCGAATGACCCCCGGGGCCGATCCGGGGGCTCCCGTTCGCTCCGGTGGGCCGGCCATCGGGCGGCGCACCCTCATCGAACGGTCTCGAGCGGCGCGGCGGGCCTGGTCCTTCCCCGAGCTCGACGTGCCGCCGGCCGAGATGCCCCCGGCCCACCGCCGGGAGGGCCGGGCGGCGCTCCCCGAGGTCTCGGAGGTGGATCTGGTCCGTCACTTC
>JBKPBM010000055.1:0-3910 GCA_046744325.1 Actinomycetota bacterium
GAGGCCATCCGAGGGCATGACGTGTGCATCGCGTCTGTCGCCTACCGGCTCAACCCGTTGATCGCCCGCGCATGCCTGGAGGCCGGCTGCGCCTACGTCGATCTGGGTGGGCTGTTCCACGTGGCCCTGCAGACCCTGGAGATGGACGAGGAATTCCGGCGGGCCGGCCTGACCGGGGTGACGTGCATGGGTGGCAGCCCCGGGATCACCAACATGCTGGCCGCGGTGGGCGCCCGGCGGATGGACGAGGTGCACGCGGTCAGGGTTCGGCTGGGCGCGATCGACCCCTCGGTGGAGTCGCTCCCCCTGCCCATCCCGTACTCGCTGGAGACCCTCCTGGACGAGTTCTCGCTGCCCGCCATGGCATGGCGGGGGGGCCGGTTCGTCGAGGTGGGGCCGCTGGGTGAGCCGGAGGATGTGGACTTCCCCGCCCCGGTCGGCCGCCAAACCGCCTACTCCACCCTGCATTCCGAGGTGGCCACGATGGCCCGGTCGTTCCCCGGCGTCCGGGAGGTGACGTTCAAGATCGCCTTCGAGCCGTCGTTCGTGGACAAGTTCCGGACGCTGGCCGCGATCGGGCTCGCGTCCTCCGAGCCCCTCGCTGTTCGAGGCGTGTCCGTTCGTCCGCGTGATCTCCTGGCGGAGCTCGGCCGGGGCCTGCCACAGGCCGACGGGATCGACGACACGGAGTGCCTTCGCGTCGAGATGGATGGCGTTCGGGAGGGCCGCCCCTTCACCATCGTGGCGGAGTCGGTCGTGCGGCCCGACGGGCCGTGGGGCGTCGGGGGCGGCGGGCTGGACACGGGCATCCCTCCATCGGTCGTGGCCCAGATGATCGTGGCGGGTGAGGTGAGGGGTCCGGGCATGTTCGCACCCGAACAGGCCGTCGACCCCGATCGGTTCTTCGAGCGCCTTGCGGCGAAGGGGATCGGATATTCCATCACCGAACAGTAAGGTCCACCCCAAGGATGTTCACTGTATGTGTGTGCCCCGACACTTCACCCGTGCACCCATCTTCGTGTAGGGTGACCTCACCCGAGAGGAATTGACATGGCGCAGAAGACGATCCTTGTGTGTGACCGATGCGGCGCGGAAGGTGCGCAGTCCGTCCAGGTCGTCGTGGGGTCCCGACGGCTGATGACCGACCTGTGCGCACCACACCTCGCCGAATTGACCGGCTCGGCCCGCCCGTCGCGTCGAGGCCGCCGACCCAGTTCCGGAGTCGGGGCATCGGCGCCGGCCGGATCACGGTCGAAGCCGTCCACGCGCCGCCGACGCCCGACCCGACGGGGCGCAAGCATGACCGCCGGTGCGCGCCGCGCCGCCTCGCGCTCCGATGTGGCGGCGGAGGCAACCAGGCTCCGGAGTCAGGGACTGTCCTACCGGCAGATCGGCGAGGCGCTGCTGCAGAAGGGCATCAAGCCCGAGCGGGCCGCCGGGTGGAACCCCATCGTCCTGGCACGCATCATCAAGCGAACGGCCGCCTGATCGGGCCGAGGTCCTCCGTCACAGGGGGACGTGGGAGAGGACCATGATCCGTGGCTCGGTCATCTCCTCCATCGCGTAGCGCAGGCCCTCCCGCCCGTACCCCGATTCCTTCGACCCGCCGTACGGCATCTGGTCGGCCCGGAACGCGCTGACGTCGTTCACGATCAGCCCGCCAACCTCGATCTCCCGGTGGGCCAGCATGGCCCGTTCGATGTCCTTCGTGAACACGCCGGCCTGCAGTCCGTACGGGGAGTCGTTGACCATCGCCAGTGCGTCCTCGAACGTCTGGTAGGGCTCCACGGTGATGACCGGGCCGAACACCTCCTCGCGGCACACCTTCATGTCGGGTCTGGTGTCCACCAGGATCGTCGGCCATACCACCGAGCCCTCTCGCCGTCCGCCGGTCAGGATCCTGGCCCCACCGTCCACCGCCTCCTGGATCCATAGCTCGATGCGTTCGGCCGAGCCCCGGTCGATGACCGGTCCAACGTCGACGCTCGGGTCCATCGGATCGCCGACCTTCAGGCTCTCCACCTGCTTGACCAGGCGTTCGAGGAACGCGTCGTGCACCTCGGACTGGACGAACACCCGCTGGACCGAGATGCAGGACTGCCCGGCCTGGTAGTACCCGCCGACCGCCACGCGCTGCGCCGCATGGTCGAGGTCGGCGTCCGAGTGCACGATGACCCCGGCGTTGCCTCCCAGCTCCAGCGTGGCATGTTTGTGCGGGTCCAGGCCCTTCAGCTTCCAGCCGATGCCGCTGCCGGTGAACGAGAGCTTGGCGAAGCGGCGGTCCTCCACCAGCCGCTGGGCGCGGCCCGAGGAGATCGGCAGGACCGACAGCATGCCCCTGGGAAGCTCGGTCTCGTCGAACAGCTCGGCCAGGGCCAGCGCTCCGAGGGGCGTGACCCCGGCGGGCTTGACCACGATGGGGGCACCGACGGCCAGGGCCGGGGCGACCTTGTGGGCCACCAGGTTCACCGGGAAGTTGAACGGGCTGATCCCCAGCACCGGGCCGTACGCGAACCGGCGGACGATCCCCGCACGCGACCCCAGCGAGGCCTCGGTGTCCAGCGATAGGAACTCCCCGTTCATCCTCCGGGACTCCTCGGCGGCCCATCGGAACGTCGAGATCGCCCGGGTCACCTCGACCTTCGACCACTTGAGCGGCTTGCCGCCCTCGCGGGCCACCGTCTCGGCCATGTCGTCCACACGCTCGGCGATGCGCCGGGAGATGTGCATCAGCGCTTCGGACCGGATGTGGGTGGGCAGGTGCCGTGACTCCTTGAACGTCTGCACGGCGGCGTCCACCGCATCTTCGACGTCCTGGTCCGTGGGAACGCCGAGGGTGGCCACCACAGAATCGTCGTACGGGCTGTGGACGTCGAGGCTTCCTTCTCCGGCTCGCCACGTCCCCGCGGCGTAGAACGGTCTGACGGTCATCCGCGCGTCACCTCGATCTCAATCCAGCGATGCCATCACGTGCTTGACGTTGGTGTACTCCTCGATCGAGTAGATCGACATGTCCTTACCGTGTCCACTCCGTTTGTAGCCCCCATGGGGCATCTCGGGCGTGAGCGGGATGTGCGTGTTGATCCACACCGTGCCGAACTGAAGCCGGCGTGACATCCGCAGGGCCCGGCCGACGTCGCGCGTCCATACCGAGGCCGCCAGGCCGTACTCCACGCCGTTGGCCCACGACAGGGCCTGCTCCTCGTCGTCGAAGCGCTGCACGGTGACGACCGGGCCGAACACCTCGTTCTGCACGATCTCGTCGTCCTGCTGGAGTCCCGTCACCACGGTGGGCTTGTAGTAATAGCGGCCCTCGCCCTGGTCCAGCGGCTCGCCGCCGGTGAGCACCTTCGCCCCACCGTTCTGAGCCCGCTCCACGAACCCCGACACCCGCTCGAACTGGTCCTTCGACACGACCGAGCCCATCTCGGTGTCATCGCTCCAGATGTCACCGACGTGAAGCGACTCGACCTGCGGCACCAGCTCGGCCAACAGGTTGTCGTACACCATGCCACCGGCCAGGACCCGGGTGGCGGCCGTGCAGTCCTGCCCGGAGTTGAAGAAGCCGGCGATCTTGATCCACTCGGCCGCCGAGGAGAGGTCGGCGTCGTCGAACACGATGACCGGCGCCTTCCCACCGAGCTCGAGATGGGTGCGCTTGAGGGTGTCCGCGGCGAGCTTCGAGATGATCTTGCCGGTGGTGGTCTCCCCGGTCAGCGAGACGATGCCGATGTCGGGGTGGGTCACGATCCGTTCGCCCACCGGCACGCCGTCGCCGGTGACCACGTTGAACACGCCGGGCGGGAAGACCTCCTGCTTGGCGGCCAGTTCGGCCAGGCGCAACAGGGTCAGCGGCGTCATCTCCGACGGCTTGATCACCACGCAGTTCCCGGCGGCGATGGCCGGTGCC
>JBKPBM010000058.1:0-4764 GCA_046744325.1 Actinomycetota bacterium
TGGGCCGGGTCATCGCCTTCCTGATCCTGATCCAGGTCTTCGTCCAGCCGCTGTCGGAGCTGTCGGAGACGTTCGACATGACCCAGACGGCCATCGCCGGCTGGCGGAAGATCCAGGCGGTCCTCGACCTGCCCGTGGAGATCCTCGAGCCCGCTCCCGGGCACCCGCTGCCCGAGGGGCCGCTGTCGGTCCGCACGGAGGGTCTGCGGTTCGCCTACCGGGACGGAGGCGGGCTCGTGCTGCACGGGATCGACGCCGAGATTCCGCCCGGAGCCCACGTCGCCATCGTCGGCGAGACCGGGTGCGGCAAGACGACGTTCGCCAAGCTCCTCTGCCGCCTGGCCGACCCGACCGATGGACGCATCGTGATCGGGGGGATCGACCTTCGCCACGTCGCGCCCGCATCCCGACGAGACGCGGTGCGGATGGTGCCGCAGGACGGTCTGCTGTTCGACACCACCGTGCGGGAGAACGTCCGCTACGGGCGGGAGGGCAGCACGGACGCCGAGGTCGAGCGGGCCTTCGACCAGCTCGGGCTGGCATGGTGGGCGCAGAGCCTGCCCGACGGGCTGGACACGCGGGTGGGCGAGCGGGGCGACAGCCTCTCGGTCGGCGAGCGCCAGCTGGTGGCCCTGGTGCGGGCGCAGCTCGGCGCCCCGGGGCTGCTGATCCTGGACGAGGCCACCAGCGCCGTCGACCCCGAGACGGAGCGAGCGATCGGTGAGGCTCTCGAGCGGCTGTCCGAGGGACGCACCACCGTGACCATCGCCCACCGGCTATCCACGGCGGAGGCCGCCGACTTCGTGCTGGTGTTCGACCGGGGGCGGATCGTGGAGCGCGGACGGCACGAGGATCTGGTGGCGGCGGAGGGGGTGTACGCCTCGCTGTACCAGAGCTGGCTGGGAAACACGCAGGCGGAGGTCGACTAGCGCCCGGGGCCCAGAAGCGGACTCGTCTCAGATGCCGCGGCGCAGAAGGTGGTGCCGGCTCCTCCAGCGGTGGATGCGGTGACGTTGGTAGTAGATGGTGTTGCGGGTCCAGCTTCGCATGTCGTGCCAACGCCTGCGGATGCGGTGTCTCAGTCGACCGCGCGCCACGACGACTCCTCCCTAATGGGGTGAACCGAGGCCATGCTCCACGATCGGGTGCGGAATGGCAAGTGGGGCGAGCGAACCTCCCCCGGCTTGGGGATCCTAGAATCGGCCGGCATGAGGATTGCCGAGTTCGCTCCGTGGGACCTGAGGTTCATCGCCAATCCGTATCCGGTCTACGCCGAGCTTCGCGAACGGCGGCCGGTCCTGTACGACGAGCAGACCGATCACTGGCTGGTCTCCCGCTACGCGGACGTGAACAGGCTGCTGCGCGACCGGCGGTTTGGCCGCACGTATCTGCATGCGGCCACCCACTCCGAGATGGGCCGTCCCGAGGATTCCCCGGCTCTCGCCCCGTTCTGGCACCTGATCCGCAGCGGGATCCTGGACATGGAACCGCCGAACCACACACGGGTTCGAGCGCTGGTGTCAAAGGCGTTCACGCCACGGATGGTGGAGGGGCTGCGCCCCAAGGTCCAGTCGATCGTGGATCGACTGGTGGACGACGTCGCGGACGCCGGCGAGGTCGACCTGATCCGGTCGCTGACCGAGCCCCTGCCCGTCGAGGTCATCGCGGAGATGCTCGGCGTCCCCGAAGACGATCGCGGGCTGCTCCGGCCCTGGTCCGCAGAGATCTGCTTGATGTACGAGCTGAACCCGGACGAGGAGTACGCCCGGCGGGCGGTGAGGGCCAGCGTGGCGTTCTCCGACTACCTACGAACGCTGGCACGGGAGCGTCGGGCTCGGCCGAGCACCGACCTGATCAGCGCCCTGGCCCAGGTCGTGGTGGAGGGGGAACGGCTCTCCGAGGACGAGCTCGTCGGGACGTGCGTCCTGCTGCTCAACGCCGGGCACGAGGCCACGGTGAACGTCACCGGCAACGGGTGGTGGTCCCTGTTCCGCAACCCGTCGGAGCTGGCCCGGCTCCGGGCCGACCCTTCCCTGGTGCCCTCGGCCGTCGAAGAGCTCCTCCGCTACGACACGCCGCTGCAGATGTTCGAGCGCTGGGTCCTGGAGGACTTCGAGCTCCACGGGGTGCGGGTCCCCAAGGGCGCCGAGCTGGGCCTGCTGTTCGGCTCGGCGAACCGTGACCCGTCCGTGTTCCGCGATCCCGACCGGCTGGACCTGGGGCGTGACCCGAACCCCCACATCTCGTTCGGCGCGGGGATCCACTTCTGCCTGGGGGCTCCCCTGGCCCGACTGGAGCTGCAGTCGTCGTTCTCCACGCTCCTGCGCCGGCTGCCCCACATGGAGCTGGTCGAGGAACCGGAGTGGAAGCCCAACTACATCATCCGGGGCCTGCGGGCCCTCCGGGTTCGCGTGTAGGCATGGGCACCCTGACGGCCGTGTTTCCATCCCCGAGCTGATCGCCTGACGCGCCACCGTCCCGTGGCGGAGGCGGTTGCCCACGCGCTGCTCCTGGAGCGCCCGGAGACGAAGCACCACGGCAACGGATGAGAAGCGGGGTCCCAGCGGAAGGCTGCGTAGACTCGGCCCCGCATGCCCTGGATCCAGCAGGTTCCCCTCGACGACGCGACCGGCCTGCTCCGCGAGCAGTTCGAGCAGGCGGAGGAACGAGCCGGCCGGGTCTGGCACATCGTGCACGTCATGAGCCTCAACCCGGACGCCCTGGCCGACAGCATCCGGTTCTACCTGACGATCATGATGGGCGAATCACCCCTGTCCCGCGTCCAGCGCGAGATGCTGGCCACGGTGGTCTCCAGGGAGCTGGAGTGCCACTACTGAATCCAGGCGCACGCACACGACCTCCGTGAAGAGGTCGCCGGGGAGATGGAGGAGGGCCAGGCCGACGCGTTCGTCCACGCCATCGCCGGCGACTGGCGTTCGGCGCCGCTCTCGCCGGCCGATCGGGCGCTGTGCGAGTTCGCGGTGAAGCTGACCCACCGCCAGCACCAGATGGTGCCGGCCGATCTGGACGCGCTTCGTGCGAAGGGGTTCGACGACCGCGCCATCCACGACGCCGCGCAGGTGATCGCCTACTTCAACTACATCACGCGCATCGCCGACGCGCTGGGCGTGGAGCGCGAGGACTTCATCCCGCCCTGGGACGAGGAGTGAGGACCTACAGGCGCGGGTCCACGGGCTCGCTCTCCAGGGCGAGCACCCCGAACACACACTCGTGCACCCGGTACAGCGGCTCCTTCCGCACGAACCGCTCGAGCGCCTCGACGCCGAGGGCGAACTCACGCAGCGCCAGCGACCGCTTCCGCCCCAGCGCCCGCGACCGGAGCCGAGCCAGGTTGGGTGGCGAGGTGTATTCCGGGCCGTAGATGATCCGAAGGTACTCGCGCCCCCGGACCTTGATGCCCGGCTGGGCCAGGCCCTTGCCCGCGCGGACGATCGGCTGCATCGGCTTGAGCACCGCACCCTCCCCACCCGTCGCGGTCAACTCCTCCCACCACGCCACGGCCTCTGCCTCGCTGGCCGGGTCGGTGGCATCCACCGGTCGAAAGCGGGTCGGTCGCAGCAGGTCCTCATCGGCGCGGCACAGCCTGGCGATGACGTCCATGTGCCATGTGTGCGGACGGTCGAAGAAGGTCCCCCGCTCTCCGGCCAGCACCTGGAAGGGGGCCATCCGGATGTCCTGGATCGACCCCACCTCCCAGCAGTACGGCCGGTAGGCCTCCACGAACCGTGCGGCCATCTCGGCCCGGTCCCGGGTCCTCGACAGGAGGTCCGACACCGCGATCCCGCGGTCGTCTGCGGCATGGAGCGCCTGCTCGCTGGCTCCGAGGGCCGCCGTGGCCGCCGCGCCGACGGCCGCGTACTGCGTTCGAAGCAGTTCCTCGGCCTTCACCGACCACGGGAGCAGCTCGCAGTCGAGGGCCAGCCACTCGGTCTCCAGCTCGTCCCAGAGGCCGGAGCTCGCCATCGCCGACCGGACGTGATCCAGCACGCCGTCGCGCAGGTCGGGCTGGGGGAAGAACTCCCGTCCGGTGCGGGTGTAGATCACCCCCGCCGCGTCACCCTGGATCCCGAAGCGGTCGTGGACCACCTGCGGGGAGCGAGCCACGATCACGATCGCCCTCGACCCCATGTGCTTCTCCTGGAAGATCAGCTCGGCAACGCCCTCGCTCCGGAACGCGTGGACGGCCTGCGCGGGGTGCTCGAGGAGGTCGCCGGCGGCGGTCGTTCCCGTCGGCGCCATGGTTGGTGGAAGGTAGATCAGCCACCTCGGGTCGACGGCGAACCGGCTCATGACCTCCAGCGCGGCGGCCGCGTTCTCCTCGGGGATGGTGACCCGGCCGTGCAACCCCGTGTGAACGCCCCGGCGGCCGAGGACGTCCTGGATGTCGATGACGTCTCCCGGCCGGGTCCGGTCAAGGTCGAGATGGCCCGAACCGTCCCCGGGCAGCGGCCGGGCCGGCTCGTAGTACATCCTGCGGGCCGGCACGCTGACCAGCTCCCGCTCCGGATAGCGCAGCGCGGTGAGCGCGCCGCCGAACACACAGCCGGTGTCGATGCAGATCGTGTTGTTGACCCACTCGGGCGACGGTGCCGGGGTGTGGCCGTACACGACCGTGGCGCTCCCCCGATACTCGGCGGCCCACGGGTAGCGCACGGGCAACCCGAACTCGTCGGTCTCTCCCGTGGTCTCCCCGTACAGGGCGAACGCTCGAACGGCGCCGGAGGCGCGGCCCTGCATCTCCTC
>JBKPBM010000177.1:0-5459 GCA_046744325.1 Actinomycetota bacterium
CCCCTGGACCTGGCCCTCGCTGCGGGTCTCTCGGTGGTCGGCCTTGCCTGGCTGGCCACGCGGCGTCGGTTCGCCGTCTTCAGCTCTGTGCTGCTGGGCGCCGGCGCGTTCCTGGCGGCACGGTCGCTCCGAGTCGCCTGACCATCGGTCGGCGGCGTGGTCGATGACTCTCCGCGCCGGTAGGGTCGAGATGGAAGAGGCCGATGTCACCGGATGCCGGCGCGAGATCGAGGAGGTGGCCAACATGGCGCGGATCGGACCCGTCGAGACGATCGCCGACGTGCTCACGACCCTGAAGCCGAACCTGGTGTTCACCGAGCCCTACGAGCGGAACGGCGTGACCGTGATCCCAGCCGCCAAGGTCCAGGGTGGCGCGGGGGGCGGAGGCGGCGAGGACCCGGAGCACGGGGCGACCGGGGGCGGCAGCGGGTTCGGGCTCATGGCCCGCCCCGCCGGCGCGTTCATCATCAAGGATGGAGAGGTCATCTGGCGCCCCGCCATCGACATGAATCGGATGATCTTGGGCTGGCAGATCGTGCTCGTCGCGATGGCCCTGGCGTGGCGATCGGTGGCCAAGGCGAGGACGAGGGTGAAGGCCAAGGCCCGGTAGCTACGGTCGACGACAGGGGAGGGGGGCATGCGGCTCCAGATGGCTGCTCCGGCGGAGCATCCACACTTCCTCGACCTCCCGTGGAAGCTCCCTCTGGATGCGTGGACCTCGGATCGCTTGGTCGAGGTGCCCCGGGGCCTCTCCCGGCACGTGGTGCGGTTCGTCAACTACGAGGGCCGCCTGTACGCGCTGAAGGAGCTTCCGCAGGTCCTGGCCGAGCGCGAGTACCGTCTCCTCCGCCACCTCGCGGGGGAGAGCATCCCGGTGGTCGAGGCGGCGGGGATCGTCACGGCGCGCACCGCGAGTAACCCTGCCGCGAGCGGGACGGAGCGGTCCCAGCTGGACGCGATCCTCATCACCCGACACCTCGAGTTCTCGCTCCCGTATCGCACGCTCTTCACCGGCAGGGGCGTGCCCGACCTTCGCAACAAGCTCCTCGATGCGCTGGTGCAGCTGCTGGTGCGGCTGCACATCGCCGGGTTCTTCTGGGGCGACTGTTCGCTGTCCAACTCGCTGTTCCGCCGCGACGCCGACCGCCTGGCCGCATACTTGGTGGACGCCGAGACCGCGGAGTTGCACCCGAGGCTCTCCGACGGGCAGCGCACCCACGACCTCCTGATCGCCAGGGAGAACATCGCCGGGGAGCTTATGGACCTGCAGGCCGCACAGGGCGAGCTGCTCGACATCGATCCGATCGAGACGGCGGATGCCGTCCCAAGACGCTACGAACGGCTGTGGCTTGAGGTCACGAGCGATGAGCTGTTCGGACCCAATGAGCGATTCCGGATCGAGGCCCGGTTGGAACGCCTGAACGAGCTCGGGTTCGACGTCGAGGAGATGGAGGTGCTCGAGGAGCATGGCGGGCTCCGCCTGCGCATCCAGCCGAAGGTGGTCGAGCCCGGGCACCATCGGCGCCGACTCCTGATGCTGACGGGCCTGGACGTCCAGGAGCATCAGGCTCAGCGACTGCTGAACGACATCGCCGCCTTCGGCGCGCACCTGGAGCGGACGGAAGGCAAGGGGCTTCCCGAAAGCGTGGTGGCCTACCGGTGGCAGACCGAGGCCTTCGAACCGGCCCTCGCCTCGATCCCCCCCGCCCTTCGACGGAAGCTGGAGCCGGCCCAGATCTTCCACGAGGTGTTGGAGCACCGGTGGTTCCGCTCCGAGGCTGCGGGCCGGGATGTGGGAACGGCCGATGCGATCCGTTCCTACATCGAGAGCGTCCTGCGACACGCGCCGGACGAACGAGCCGTGCTGACCGTCTTCCCCGTCGCCGAGGACCACACCGACGACTGACTGCCGGACGGGTGCTACTCGCGATCCGGCGGCGACGGCCAAGGTCCCGTTACGGGTACCTGGAATAGTGGAGTCCTGAAGGACGATGGGCCGCCCCCCTGGGACGGCCCATCGTTCGTCCGGACGCTTGCGTGTCAGGAACTCGGAGGGTACGTAGCTCCTTTCGCCGCCGCGGCGGAGGCGATCTTGGTGTGCTCGTCATTGAGCACAGTGGTCGGATCCTCCCCGTTGTAGAGGATTCGCGTGACGGCGTCGTCCATCGCAGACTCGACGTCCGACCAGTACACGACGTTCGGCCGGTACCAGCCATCGGCCAGAGCGGCCGTGATGGCGTCGAAGGTCGACTTCTGGTCGGCGGGCACCTGAGCGAGGGCGTCGCTTCGTACGGAAGGCCAAGAGTTCTTCGCCACGAGGACCGTCTGGGCCTCCTTGGAGACAAGGAACTGCGCAAGCGCGATCGCGGCCTCCTTCTGCTTCCCGCTCACGCCCTTGGGGATGCCCAGAACCTCGCCGCCGATTACGTGAGCGGCCCGCGCCGGGCCCTTCCAACCGGCGTAGACGGAGAACTTGTCGAGGATCCCGGTCGATGCCAGTTCCGCCGTGGTGAACGGCCAGTTGGTGGCCATCCACGACGTCTCACCTTTCAGGTCGTCGACCTCGGTGTCGTATTTGGCGAGTTTGCTTTCGGGAGCGAAATCACCCTCCTTCCACATCCCCTGCAGGAACGTGAACGCCTGGACGGACCCACTGTCGTTCAGAAGGAGAGGGTTGCCTCCATAGGAGACGACCCATTCGGAGACGGTGACCCCCAGTGGGCCCGTGTCCGGCTGGTCCGCCAACGACAGCGTCACCTTCCCCACGCCGCCCGCCGCCTTGAGCTTCTCGGCGACCGCCTTGTACTCATCGACCGTGGTTGGTGGCGACACGCCCGCACTGGAGAATCGGTCCTTATTTACATAGGTGATGCGGACGTTGGGCCGGTACGGAAGGAAATACTGCTTTCCGTCGAACATTTGCGGTATGAGCGATGGGGTGATCCCATCCGGGAGCTGAACGTCGGACAGGTCTTCGACCAGCCCCTTGTCCACCAGAGTCGCCAGCGCCAGATTGTCCTGGGCGAAGAGCTGGATGGTGTGATGGTCAGAGTTCACCTCCACTTGCAGCTTCTGTGGAAGGTCCTGGGCCGTGACTGCCGTCAGGTTCACAGTCACCCCGGTCTCGTCCTGGAACATCTTCAGGACGTCTTTGACTCCGGCCACCTCCGACTCGGCCAACGAGTCGCTGAACGTGATCGTCGTCCCAGCCAGGGTCCCAGAAGAAGCAGCAGAGGGACTCACCGTTGGTGACTTCTTGCTGCACGCCACCCCAACGAGGGCCAGCACCGATGCCAGGGCGACCAACGACTTGGTCCTGTATCTCATGCACCCACCTCCTCCGACTCGGATGAGAGCCGTCCCGTACCTTCTTTCTCGTCGCACGTTCCCGTGTTGAGCCCCATCGCGATCATCCTTTCACCGCTCCGGTCAGGGCCCCCGGCCGGAGGTAGCGCTGGAGGAAATAGACGATCAGGATGATCGGCAGGGTGAGAATGGCAGCGACGGTGGCCATCTCCTGGGTGGAGCCCCGGTCGATCGCTTGGAAGACCTTGAGCGGCAACGTCAGCTGATTCGTGGTCAACAGCCGAGCGTAGAGGAACTCGTTCCACGAGTACAACCACACGAACAGGGAAGCTACCGCGATGCCCCCCGCCGCAATCGGAAAGACCACTCGGATGAGTGTCCCCAACCGGGAGGCACCGTCGATCTGCGCCGCTTCCTCGAGGTCGATCGGGATGGTTTCGAAGGTGCCGACCAGAATCCAGGCGATGAAGGGCAGGGAACCAATGAGATGGGCCAGGATGAGACCGAGGTAGCTGTCGAGCAGCCCCCACTTGGCGAATCGGGTCGCGACGGAGATGCCGATGGTGAACTCCGGGAACATCCGTGTCACCAGAAGGCCGATCACCACGGTATAGCGGATCGCCGGCCGGAGCCGCGAGATCACGTAGGCGGCCGGAGCCGCGATGATGATCGCCAGTACCGTGGTCGCCGTGGCCACGACGAGACTCTTGATCAGCGGGGGAACGAGCTCGCCGGACTGGACCACATTTCTCCACTGCTGCAGGGTGAAATTGGTGACCACAAGCGCCGGTCGCTCGCCAAAGAGCGCCGAGCCAGGTGCGAACGACACCATGAAGATGAGATAGATCGGGAACAGGACGAGGAGGGCGGACCCGATCACCCAGAACGGGAATGTCACCTTGAGGGGAACCTCAAGGGGGTCGCGCCTCGTCCGCCGGACCGCTCCCGTGGCTGGCGTGCTCATCGCTGCACCTGGAATCGGGCGACGAACTTCAAGTACAAGATGATGAACAGCATGATGATGCCGAACAGGACGATCGAGGCGGCCGACGAGGTGAACACATCGTTCGTCGGTGGCAGGTACTGTTTGGAGATGTAGGTGCCCAGAACTGGCTCGACACCACCGGCAAGTACGAGGGCCAGCTCGAAGATCCGGAAGGCATCGATGGCTCTGAGGATAAGGGCCATCGTGAAGTAAGGGATCAACAACGGCAGCGTCACGCGGGCGAACCGCTGCCACTTGGTCGCCCCGTCAACGTCCGCGGCCTCATACACGTCCTGCGGGATCGACTGCAGACCGGCCAAGAAGATCAGTGTGATGACGGGGAGCACCTTCCACATGTCCGCGATGGAGATGGTAAGAAGCGTCCTCCAGCTCCCTGCCACTTGCCAGGAGACGTTCTGCCACTTCAGGTTGATCCCAGGGATCTTGTCCAGCAAGCTGGCGAACAGGCCGAGGATGGAGTTCATGTAACCCGACCGGGCGAAGATCAACAGCATGACCGCGCCGGAAACGATGGTGGGAACACCGAGAGGCACGAGAAGGACGGTCCGAACGAAGCCCCGGCCAAAGAACTTCGCGTGAAGGGCCAGAGCGACGGCCAGTCCGATGCCCATCTCCAGGGTCAGCGAGAGCATGGCCACGATGACGGTGTTGATCATGGCTCGCTCGAAGACGCTCCAGTGTTTCCAGGAGAACCCGCGAAAGATCGCCTGGTACGTCTTGAGTGTTCCGAACCCGGTCTCTGGGGCGCTGAACGAACTGCGGAACGTATCGACGATCGGAGCGACGGTGAGGAGCAGGATATACGCCACCAGCGGCGTGACGAGGGCGATCTCGAACCGATGCCGCCGGAGCCAACCCGCTGAGCCGCCTCGGCGGTGGGGCTGTGCTGCGGCGGTGACGGCCGTCGCTTCAGCCGAGGCCATCGCGCGCCTCGAGAGCCGGTTCCCGTCCGAGCCCACGACGTGGGAACGTCATCCCTTGCTCACTCGTCGTAGATGCCCAAGCCGGTCGCGGGGTCGAAGAAGTGCAGCCGCGCTGTATCCACCAGCAACTCGATCTTCTCCCTCTCCCGGACCTTGGTCCGTGGATCGAGCTGGGCGACGAATGTTGCCCTCGCCTCTTCGCCCCGAGCGGTCAACTCTTCGAG
>JBKPBM010000359.1:0-3534 GCA_046744325.1 Actinomycetota bacterium
CACCCCACGCTCCTCGTCGGCAGCGTCAGATGTGTATAAGAGACAGTAAACGTTGGTGGACCAGTTCTGGATCGTCGTGTAGCGGACCCGGGCGCCCTTCTTGACGATGATCTCGACCACCGCGCTGTGCAGGGAGTCAGAGGTGTAGATGGGCGCAGAGCACCCCTCGACGTAGTGCACGTACGAGCCCTCGTCGGCGATGATCAGCGTCCGCTCGAACTGCCCCATGTTCTCGGCATTGATCCGGAAGTACGCCTGCAATGGGATGTCGACGTGCACCCCCGGCGGCACGTAGATGAACGACCCGCCACTCCACACCGCCGAGTTCAGCGCGGCGAACTTGTTGTCGTTGGGCGGGATGATCGTCCCGAAGTACTCCTTGACGATGTCCGGGTGCTCCCGCAGCGCGCTGTCCATGTCCGAGAACAGCACGCCCATCGAGTCGAGCTCGGCCTTGATCTTGTGGTAGACGACCTCGCTCTCGTACTGGGCCGAGATGCCCCCAAGGTACTTCTTCTCCGCCTCGGGGATCCCCAGCCTGTCCCATGTGGAACGGATGTCGTCGGGTAGATCGTCCCAGGACTGGGCCTGCTTCTCGGTTGAGCGGATGAAGTAGTAGATGTCGTCGAAGTCGATGTCGGAGAGATCCGCGCCCCACCACGGCATGGGCCGGGCCCGGAAGTGCTTGAGCGCCTTGAGCCGGAACTTCCGCATCCAGTCCGGCTCGGACTTCATGTACGAGATCTCCTCCACCACGGCCTCGGAAAGCCCCTTCTTGGGCGTGAAGACGTAGTGGGCGGGGTCGCTCCAGCCGAAGCGGTACCCCTTGCTGAGCTCCCTCAGATGCTCTTCCTGGGTGACTGCCATTCGAATCCGACCTCTCAATCTGCGGTGGCCGATCTGGGCGGCCCGCCGCTTGCCAGGACCGGTCGATGACCAGTCTACCGCGCGCGGGCTCCGAAAGTCGATCCGGCCAGTAGGATTCGAAACCGCAGGTGAGGGCCCCTCCGGAGCCGGTCCGACGACATCGATGATCGTTCCCAGGGCTCACCGGCATCAACCGGCGCTTCGACTTCGTCGATAAACCACAGACGAGCTCACTCGGCCGACTCGGTCACGAGGGAGGCCGCGCTACAGCCTGCAGGAAGCGGGAGCGGTGAGGCTTCGGAGGACGCGAGTGGTATCGGAAGCGCGCGACATCGACGGGGTGGACGATCTTCTCGACGACCGGGCCGTCGGCTACCAGGGCCTTGCCGACAGGGTCCGGCTCCAGCGCGAGGGCCGGACGCTGGCGGCGGTCGCCTTTGCCGCGGAGCGCCTCATGGCCGCCTCCTGCTGGTTGGAGGTGGCCGACGAGGTGCTCGCCCGGCTGGGCGAGGCGGCGGAGGTCAGCCGCGTCTACGTGTTCGAGAACCACGATGACGGAGGCGAGCTGCGAACCAAGCAGCGGAGCGAATGGGTCGCACCCGGCGTCGCGCCCGGTCCGGTCGTTGACGACCCGCAGGGGCCGACCTACGCAGGGGGTGGGTTCGAACGCTGGGTGGACGTCCTGTCGGCCGGGAGCAACATCCAGGCGAGCACGTCCGATCTGCCGAGGGGCGAGCGGGAGGCGCTCGAGGCCCAGGGCATCCAGTCGATCCTGGTGGTTCCCATCTTCGTCGGCCAGCGGTGGTGGGGCTTCGCCGGCTTCGATCGGTGCGAGAAGGGCGGCGACTGGTCCGCGGCCGAGGCCGACGCGCTGAAGGCGGCGGCCGGCATGCTGGGAACCGCGATCCAGCGTGAGCGATCGGAGACGGCCCGGCGGGAGTCGGATGAGCGGTTCAGGAGGCTGGTCGAGCTCGCCCCCGACGGGATCGTCGTACACCGTCGAGGGGAGGTCGCTTCGCCAATCCGGCCGCCGCTCGGCTGGTCGGACTGGCGGATCCAGCGTCCCTCGTCGGTCGGGCGGTCCTCGAATTCGTCCACAAGGACTCCCGGGCGATGGTCCTCGCTCGGCTCCAGCGGCTCCGGGAAGGGAAGTCCGTTCCGCTGGCGGAGGAGATCTTCGTCCGAGTCGATGGAACGCCGATGCTCGTGGAGGTGGCCGCTTCGCCGCTCGTCTTCGAGGGCGAGCCCGCCGTGCAAGTGGTGATCCGGGACGTGACCGCGCGCCGGCGGGCGGAGCGTGAGATCGAGCAGAAGAATGAGCTGTTGGCGGCCCTTCACGAGACCACGCTGGGCCTGATGAATCGGCTCGAGCTCGACGATGTGCTCAACGCGATCGTCGGACGGGCCGGGGCCCTGGTGGGCACGAACGACGTCTACCTCTACCTCGTCGACGGGCGCGGCGAGGGGCTCGAGGTGCGGGTCGGTCACGGGAGATTCGCCGAATGGATCGGGTACCGGCTGCGCAAGGGAGAGGGGCTGGCCGGGAGGGTCTGGGCGACGGGCGAGCCGCTGGTGATCTCCGACTACGACGCCTGGCCGGGACGGTCGCCAGCCTTCCCGTCGGGCGTGTTCCGATCCGTGCTGGGGCTCCCGCTGCGGTCGGGGGGCCGGGACGTCATCGGCGTTCTGGGCGTCACCTTCGCCGAGCCCGGGCGCGAATTCGACCGGCGGGAGGTCGAGCTCCTCGAGCGCTTCGGTGAGCTCGCCTCGATCGCCCTGGACAACGCGCGCCTGTACCTGGCCTCCCAGACCGAGCTGACCGAGCGACGTCTCACCGAGCACCAGCTCCAGGAGGCCGAGGCCAAGTACCGCACGCTGGTCGAGCAGATCCCGGCCATCGTGTACACGGCCGGGGTGGGCGCCACTGGCGAGTGGCTGTACGTCAGCCCGCAGATCGAGTCGCTCCTGGGCTACACGGCCGCGGAGTGGAGGACGATGTCGCGGCCGTTCGCGACCCACTTGCACCCCGAGGACCGGGACCGCGTGTTCGCCGAGGAGAGTCAGAAGACGACGATGACGGAGCCGCTCCGGTCGGAGTACCGGTTGATGCGCCGGGACCGGTCCTACGTGTGGATCCTCGACGAAGCCTCGTTGGTGGTGGACCAGGAGGGGCGTGCTCTGTTCTGGCACGGGGTCATGTACGACATCACCGATCGGAAGCGCTCGGAGGATGCGCTGCGCCAGGCGCTCGAACGGGAGCATGAAGCCAGCGAGCAGCTCCGGGCCCTCGACCAGCTCCGGACCACGTTCCTGCACGCGGTGTCCCACGAACTTCGCACGCCCCTGTCGGCGGTCCTGGGCTTCGCCCTGACCATCGAACGCGAGGACATCCAGCTGAGCCCGCCGGAGCAGCGGGACCTCGCCCGGCGCCTGGCCGCGAACGCACGGAAGCTGGATCAGCTGCTCTGCGACCTGCTCGACCTGGATCGGCTGGACCGCGGGATCCTGGAGCCCCGGCGCCGCCCAACCGACGTCGCGGCCCTGGTCCGGCGGACGGTCGAGGGGTCCGAGGTGCTCGGGGTGCGGCCGGTCCGCGTGGAGGCCGGCCTGGTGGTGGCCTCCGTGGACGGCCCGAAAGTGGAGCGGATCGTGGAGAACCTCCTGGCC
>JBKPBM010000284.1:0-1913 GCA_046744325.1 Actinomycetota bacterium
GTCGCGGCCGTATCGGGGGGGCCCGACTCGATGTGCCTGCTCCATGCGCTCGTGCGGCTCCGGCGGCTCCTGCGGATCCGGGTGGCGTGCTTCCACTTCGATCACCGGCTGCGAGAGGGCTCGGCGTCCGATGCGGCCTACGTCCGGCGCCAGGCCGAGCGTCTCGGCCTGCCGTTCATCCTTCGGCAGGCCCGCTCACGGCCGCGGCGGGGCCAGTCCGTGGAGGCCTGGGCCCGCATCGAACGGTACGCGGCGCTGAGGGAGGCCGTCGAGGAGCTGGGGGCCGGTTCGGCCGCCGTGGGCCACACCGCGGACGATCAGGCCGAGACCGTCCTGCTGGCCCTGGTACGAGGGGGCGGGCTCGAATCGCTGGGAGGGATGCGCCCCGTCGTCCGGCCCATCGTGCGGCCCCTGCTCGAGGTGACTCGCGAGGAGACCCTCGCGTTCTGCCGTGCCCTCCGGCTTCGCCCCCGGCGGGACCCCATGAACGATGACCCCGCCTACCTTCGCGTGGCGATCCGAGGCCGGGTGATCCCGGACCTGGAACGAGCGACCGGCCGGGGGATCCGCTCCACGCTGACCCGGACCGCCGAGCTGCTCCGGGCCGACGCGGACCTCCTGGCGGCGATGGCCGACGACGCGTCGAGCGGGGTGCTCGAATTGGCCGACGGTGGCGTCAGGCTCCACGCCCGGGCCCTCGGGGATCTCCCCCTTCCCATCGCCTCGCGCCTGGTGCGCCGGGCGTTGCAGGATTCCGGTGGCGCCGCGGGGTTCCGGCAGGTCCAGGCCGTCCTGTCGCTGGCGACGGGCGGCGTCGGCCGGTCCAGCAGCCTGGGCGGAGGCTTGCGAGCCCGCCGCGAGCGGGAGTATGTTCGCCTCTCTCGGCCTTCCCCGCGGTCCCTGCGACCGGGCGAGCCCGCCGCCGAGTGAATCGTTCGCGGATGAAGAGGAAGGAGCCTTCGTCATGGACACTCGGCTTGATCCCGCATTGCAGCCGGACGCCGGTTCGCCTTCACCCGAGGCCCTTCCTAGACTGGCGGTCACCGTGAACCTCCACGAAGAGGACATCGAGGAGATCCTGATCTCCCACGACGAGATCCAGCAGAAGGTGTCCGAGATCGGGCAGCAGATCACCCGGGACTACGCGGGCACGGACCTGCTGCTGGTCGGCGTGCTCAAGGGTGCCTTCGTCGTGATGGCCGACCTCTCGCGCAACATCGACCTCCCCCTGGAGTTCGACTTCATGGCGGTGTCGTCCTACGGGGCCGCCACCCAGACCAGCGGCGTGGTGCGCATCCTCAAGGACCTGGACCACGAGATCATGGATCGCCACGTCCTGCTGGTCGAGGACATCGTCGACTCCGGGCTGACGCTGTCCTACCTGCTCAAGAACCTGCGAACCCGCAAACCGGCCAGCCTGGAGGTCTGTGCGCTGATGCAGAAGACCGGCGTGCAGCAGGTGCCCCTGGACATCAGGTACCGGGCCTTCGAGATCCCGCCGGTGTTCGTCGTCGGCTATGGACTGGACTACGGCGAGCGGTTCCGGAACCTTCCGTTCGTCGGAACGCTCAGGCCCGAGGTCTATCGCGACGCCGTGTCCTGATCTGGGCTAACCGGACAGCAACTCCACCGCGCCTCCCGCCAGCGCAAGGAGGCTCCCCACCAGGACCAGGATGGCCCCGACACCGACCTCCTTGTGCAAGTGGAGCCTCGGGTGGACGTTGGCTCCCTTCACGGTGACCACGAACAGGACGACCGCCACGATGCCGAGGAGCCCGGCCGCGGCCGAAAGCCAGCCGCGCAGGACGAACGCGCCGACGATGGCCAGGATGCCCAGCACGATCAGGACGATGCCGGCAGAGGTCAGGAGCCGGGAGGCGTGAGCGGTGGAGGAGAGCGTGGTGCCCTGCCGC
>JBKPBM010000218.1:0-2757 GCA_046744325.1 Actinomycetota bacterium
CAGAAGACGGCATACGCGATCAGTATCAATGTCTCGTGGGCTCGGAGATGTGTATAAGAGACAGCAGTTCTTCTTCGCACCTTGCTCAGATGACGACTGCGCGGTGCCAGAACCATGCCGGAAGATGTGCTGGCGCACCTCGGTGATGGCCTGATCGATCTGTGCGACCGCCTGCTCCATGGCCTTCCTGGCCCCATCCTCGGTGGCGTTCTCCACAGCTCCCTGCAGGTGCAGGCCGATCCCGAACAGGGTGTGGATCACTCCGGCGTTGACCTCTCTCGCCATCAGCTCCCGGTCCGCCAGCAGCATGAGGGCGTCTTCGTGCTCCCTGAGCAGCAGCTCGGCCTGGGTCCGCTCCCCAACGTCTCGAATCGCGACCAGGACCCCCCGCTCATCGCCGATCTCTGCCGGCGACAGCTGGATCTGCACGGACAGCTCGCTTCCGTCCCTTCGGAGGAGTCTGGTGTCCAACCCGGTTCCCATCGGTCGGATCCTCGGTTCGGCGGAGAAGCGCCCACGCTGGCGTTCGTGGATCGTCCGGAGCCGCTCGGGGACGAGCAGGTCCACGGGCATGCCGAGCAGTTCCTCGCCGGTGTACCCCGATATCCTCTCCATCCCCTCGTTCGCGAAGGTGATCCTGCCCAGGACGTCGGTCACGAGCAGCCCGTCCGGCAGCGCCTCCAGGATCGAAGCTGCCTCCTCGAGGATCATGAGCGAGGGCAGCCGCACGACCACCGAGCTCACGGGGCCCACCTCCGGGTCTCGATGGCTGTGGGCGGCCGCTGCGACCCGACCCCGCGCCGCGCCTCGGACCCGCGCTGGTTCCATGTGGCCCGGCAGGCCGAACACTCTCCCATCCCGCCTCGGTCGAACAACCGGATCACCGTGGTCCAAGAACCGCAGGCGGGACACGGCATGTCTTCTCCTCTCTGGCCGCGCGACCTCATGTGGGCAGGGAATGCTGGGCGAGATACGCCGCGGCCTGGGCCCGCCGTTTGACCTCGAGCTTGGACAGGATGCTCGAGACGTAGTTCTTGACCGTCTTCTCGGCCAGGTGAAGCTCCTGACCGATCTCGTTGTTGGTCCTTCCCCTCGCGACCAGGGTGAGGATGCCCTCCTCCCGGGGCGAGAGCAGGGCCAGTCGCTCGTCCATCAGGTGCTTGCCCTTGCGCAGCCGGTCCAGGGCCCTCTTCGTCGCGACCGGATCGAGGAGGCTCTGGCCCCTGCCAACCGCCCGGATGGCCCGGACGAGTGCTCCCGAGCCGATCTCCTTCAGCAGGTAGCCGGAGGCCCCAGCCATGATCGAGGCGAACAGGGCCTCGTCGTCGTGAAACGAGGTCAGCATGAGGACCTGCGTCTGGGGGCGGCCTGACCGGATCTCCCTGGTGGCCTCGATGCCGCTCTCGTCCGCCAGACGGACGTCCATCACCACCACGTCTGGCTGGGCGCGCTCGGCCTGCTCGACGGCTTCGCGTGCGTCCCCGGCCTCCCCCACGACCAGGATGTCCTCGACCGCCGCCAGCATCGAGCGGACGCCCCCCCGGACGATCTCGCGGTCGTCTACCAGCAGGACCCGGATCGGTGGGCTCATCGGGACGGCTTCGCTGTGTGGCTGGGTTCGGGAGCACTCTCGCCGCTCCGCACCCCCCAGCGATAATGACCGCGCTGGGTCCGTCCGGTCGGGCCGCCGCCGATGCCGCTTCGCCTCAACGGCACGGTCAGGGCGTTCGAAGAATCGCAAAGCCGATCCCGCACGGCACTCCTCTCTCTTCCTGAGAAGGCTAGACAAGCGGGTTACGGCCCCGAAGAAGGCGGCTTTCGCTCGACGAGCAGCCGAGTCCTCTCTTGCACCCAGTATGCAATATCTTGGCCATCAGGTTAAGGGAGCACGTGGGGCCAGGTGACTCCTTCTCGGCCGGGCGCCGCCCCCAATGGCCATGTACGCCGCGCAACCTAGACTCAGAAGCCGAGCATGGCCGCCGTCGCTGAAGTCTCCGAGGGATGGATGGGCCTCGAACTCGCCGACGCGGCCTCCATGGAAGCCGGCGCCGTCCTGGCCTGGCTCGGAACGTCCGAGTCCGGCCTGGCCGAGAGCGAAGCATCGCGCCGACTTCAGGCCATCGGACCGAACGCGATCCTCAGCCACGGTACCCGACGCTTGCAGGTTCTCCTCCGGCAGCTCAGGAACCCACTGCTCATCCTCCTGGCCGGAGCTGCCCTCGTCTCCATCCTGGTGGGGGAGCGCGCGGACGCGCTGATCATCCTCGTCATCGTGTGCCTCTCGGTCGGGCTCGGCTTCGTGAACGAGTACCGGTCGGAGAAGGCGGTGGAGCAATTGCACTCAAGCATCCGCCACACGGCGGTGACCACCCGGGGTGGCCGCATCAGCTCCGTGGACGTCACCGATCTCGTGCCCGGCGACGTGGTCGGCCTGGACGTCGGCGAGGTCTTCCCGGCCGACATGCGGCTGCTGGAGACGAACGGCCTCGAGTGCGACGAGGCCGTGCTCACCGGCGAGTCGATGCCCGCAGCGAAGGGTGCCGATCCGGTCGTGAGATCGGACTCTCCCCTTGACTTGGGCTCATGTGCATTCATGGGCACGGTGGTCCGGGCGGGCACTGGGCGCGGCGTGGTCGTGGGAACGGGAGCCCGGACCGCATTCGGCCGGATCGCTCAGAGCCTGGGAACTCGACCCCCCGAGACAGCCTTCCAGCTCGGCCTCCGGGGCTTCTCGAAGCTCCTCATCCGGGTCACCGC
>JBKPBM010000212.1:0-5466 GCA_046744325.1 Actinomycetota bacterium
CCTTAAGAGGGTCTTCGCTTAGGCCCTCGCTGTCGATGTAGCTGTTCACGTCCCAGAACTGACGGAAGTAGCTTCCTCGCTGGTCCGTCGGGTACTCGCGCCACAGGAGCTTGCGAGCGAACTCGTGGTTCAATCCGACCATGTAGGCCTCGATGAACCGGTGGTTGGTCTCGATGAGGGTGATGCTGTTCGGCGGAATGAGGTTGATGTTTGGCAGGAACAGCTCGACCGAGATCTGCTTGAGGGGCTCGTACATGGGCAGGTCGATCTTCGGGTAGGCCATGACCTCATCGAGCTCCTCGCCGATGAGGTCGCGGATCCACGGCGGGATCTCGACGATGGTGAGGCCGCGCTTGGGGATGGTGACCGTGGGATCGACGGCCACGACGCTGGTTCGGACGGCCGTCGCGAGCGCGAGCGGCTTGAGGTCCGGGATGGCGCTCGCCGCCCGAGTGGCCTCGATGAGCCCATAGGAGTCACGGAGGGCGGTCTTGAACCGGATCGACGTGGCACTGTCCGTCGGGCCGGTCGAGGGGCGAATGGTCGATCCCGGGACCTGGATCGTGAAGTTGGGGCTCTTCGGCAGGGCATCCACGGCCGACGGGACCAGCCCGTCCTCGGCCACGGCCTGCGACCGCGCCGCCGAGGTCTTCCACCGCCGAAGGATGATGGAGGTTGCCGCCAGGATCGCTGCCAGCGCCCCCACGGCGATGGCGGCGGGGGGAAATGCCAGCGCCACCACCACGGCGATGACGAGGAGCACGGCGGCCAGTCCGAGCGCGGCGAATGGTAGCCACGGGAAACGAACGAGCAGCCTGACCGCCCACGACGGCACCCCCGGCGAGACTGCTGCCGGAGCGGCCTCGTTCACCGTGGGGAGGGCAGCAGGGACGACCTTCGGTGGCGAGGCGCTGATCTCGCCGGCGTTCACTCGAGTCAGGAGGTTGTTCGGAGTTCGTAGCTGGTCGAACGGCAACGACCGGGCCAGTCGTGCGCCTGGGCGAGTGACTCGGCGCATCGCCGTCGACGTGAGGGCGGTTGGAACGAGGCTCGTCGCTTGCACGTGGGCGAGCGTTCCTCCTTCGACGAGGACCCGGCGGCCCACCGGCGCCAACACCGACAACGCGCGCTCGGGCTCGCTCTCGGCGAGCGGGACGACGTGAGCGTCATACAGCCGGCTCGACACCGCCGTGGCCAGGTGCAGTCTCCGGATCAACGCGTTCGCCGCGAGCACGTCACCGATCTGCTCCCAGGCGTAGTTCATGTAGTTCTCGGCGTTGGTCTCGACGACCGTGGTGCCGAAGGCAGCGGGGACCCGGAACCGGGGGTCCAAGTTCAGACGGTGGACCCAGTTCTGGGTGTTCGGAGCAGCCGTCCCGTCGCGGTTGGTGAGCAAGCGCTGGGTCAGGGCGTGCCACCGCCCATACAGCGGCGCGGTGATGAGCGGATCCGGGTCGTTCTCGATCGCCGCTCCGATGCCGGTCGCGGCGTTCGCCACGTCTGCGCTGCGGGTGGTGTAGTCGTCGGGGAGATTGACGAAGGCCGCGAGGGCCTTCTGGAACGCGTCCGGGAAGGGCTGGTCCCAATCCTCGTAGACCTGCCGTTCGGCCAGGTCTTGGGGAGACAGGTCGGCCTCGGGGACCTGCAGCGCTCCCCCCAGACGAAGGACGCCCCCCAGGTCGGGCTTGGTGATTCCGGGCAGGTTCGAGCCCGGATCCTGGACGTCGATATCGCGAGTTCCCACCCGTTTGTCGACGGGCTGAGGCTTCAGCAGGCGGACCAGGTACTCGAAGTCGCCATGAGAACCGGTCCGGAAGTACCACCGGTAATAAACGGGGTAGTTGGTCGGCTCGAGACGCCCGGCGTAAGCGCCCCACGCGGAGAACGTGGCGTGTGGAGCGGTCGACGGGTCCTGGCCGAGTCCAGCCAGCCGTCCGGTCTCGAACGTGGGCATGACGAAGGCGTGGTAGCCCGTGTTGTCATCGAGCCGACGGGGGCACAGGAGCCTGGAGTAGGCCACGTCTCGGTTCTGGGTGAGGGCTCCCTCGAGCTCATGGAGAACCGCCGACACGTCGGTCGCCACCAGTTCGGTCGGTCCTGAGGAGACGATCTCGTTGACGTGGACGTGCGCCCACGCCCACAGCTCGGTCGCTGGTGGGAAGGACGAGGGCTGGTGGACCGTGATGTAGGGCGAGGGCCGGTCGGCCACGTTCTTCCCCTCGTCGAACTCCTCCTCTCGCAGGACGACGAGCGCGATCCACGGGCGAAGCTTCAATCCGGAGCCATCGGGGGCGGCGGGGGTGTAGCGCCACGGGAAGTCCTCGTCGTAGAAGTCGATGGCAGCGAGGTAGTTGCCCTCGAAGTTCATGATCCACGGATGCGGCTCCGTCTTGACGATGGCCCGCTGATCGATCCCGACGATGTCCCCCGGCCCGTACAGCGAGATGTCTTGGGCCACCGCAGCGGTGAGCTCCGCGCCCCCACCGATGGGATCGCCGTTGATCTGCAGAGCGACGTGAACCGATGCCCGTGTCTGGACCGCGGGATCGAGATCTGCTGCCGTGATGGCGTTCGCCACCCCTTGCCGGAGCCAGGGGAGGAACGAGTAGCTGGCGACCGTACTCATGCCGCCACCTCGAACTGATGTAGGACGTGCAGCGTTCCGGCGAGCGTCGGATCAGCGGCCACGGCCCGGTCCAGGTAGTCCTTGGCCGAGGCGGCGCTGGTGAACGCAGCGGCTTCGGAGCGAAAGGCGGTGTTGTCTGCCTGGCGGGCCACGGCGAACGTCTCCGCGCCGACGTGGACGGCGCCGTCGAAAGGATGGGTTTGACGCACACGGCGATCGGAGAGCGTCGAGCGGGACGCGGCGTTGCCGCGGAGCGCCATCCGGAACAAGCTTCCAGCGTGGGCAGCAAATCGCGACGCTGATCGAAGGAGCTTGGTGTCGATGACGAAGACGTCGTAGCGAACGATGCGAACGATCGCCGTCCCGGTTGCGTACGCATCCCCCGAGCCGGCCAGCTCGATCCCTCCATCCTGAGGGGCGTACGCGGGCTGAGACAGCCTGGCGGCGTCGTCGAAGTCCTTGAACTGGGCCGGCGCGAACGATTCCTGCAGATCTCGGGTCTTCACCAGGTCGGCGGACGTCACCGAGAGCGAGAACCGGTTCGCGTCGCTCGGCTTCTGCGTGCCGACCTTGTCCAGGGTGAGGTCCAGGGGGACCGCTCGCTGACTGACCTGCAGCGTTCCTACGGGGTGGAGCACGAACTGTGACTCGGAGGGATCGAGGGAACGCAGGGAGACCAGGATGTTCGACCCTGCAGGCACGACCGCCCGCCAGTTGCTCGGCTTGCCCAGCTCGCCCGAGAGGATCGGCATGACCGAGACTGGTGGGAGGGTCGTGTCTCGAGTGTCGCCCCAGGTGAAGTCGATACCGATGTCGATGGAGAAGAAGAAGAAGGACAGCGATGCGGTCCCGTGCGCGTGGAAGGGGGTCGGTCCCTCCAGGCTGAGCCCGATGTCGATGCCGAACACGCCGAGCCCGAAGACCTCCACGGAGAACGACGAGGAGATCGACACGATGAAGTGGAACGGAGAGAACTGAAAGAGCGCGTCGAAGCCGGCGTGACCGCTGACGGAGAGCGCGTCGAACCCGAAGAAGAACTCCGCGTGGGTACCGAACTGCGCCGTGTTGGTCGTGACCGCGAAGTACCCGTCGCAGTGGATCCGGGCGTACGACTCGTTGATGATGTCGATGGCGATCCGTTGGGGAGCGGGAAAGGGCAAGGGCGGTGGGTTGAACTGCGGGTGGAACCCACCCACCGACACCACGAAGTTGGCGTCCGCTCCCCATGCGAAGAGCAATCCCATCTCACCTTCGATGGTGATGAACAGGATGTGTGAGTCATAGAGCGACGCAAAGAAGAACAGCCGCTCCTTGCTGAACTCCAGCGCTCCCGCGAAGTTCACCTGCAGGACGAGGATGGCGAGCTCATCAGCTGGGAGGGCCAAGCGAAGGACGCCCAGGATGGCGATATCGCCGGGTGGAACCTCGATGATGACCCCGAGCGAGAGGCTGACCAAGGTGGGCTCGCCCCACCCCAGCTTGGCCATGGGCCCGATGAGGAACGTGCCTTGTTGCGGTGGGAAGAACGCGCGGAGGTCGCTGATGATCTTCGGCGCGTTCGCCACGACGTCCTGCGGGAACATGACGCTGTCGATGGCGCCCGTTCTGACGCCGTCCATAATCGGCTGGAAGAGCATCGCCCGGTTCAGCCCAAGCAGACCGCCGACGGCATTCAGGGTGAACCCGAAGCCGAGCTGGATGCCGGCACCGAAGTCAGCGGTGATCAGGATGAGGAGCGAGAACCCCGGCGAGCCATCGGGAAGTTTGGTGTCGATCAGGCCTATGGCGCTGAGACTGAGGAAGTCGGCGACCTCCAGCTGCAAGGCGCCGGCGTACTGGCCGCGGTCGGTGTCGATGTAGAGGAATCCGCCGCCCTTGACGATCCCGGCGTCGATGGAGAGTCCGACGCCGTTCGGCGGTTTGAATGCAAAGGAGACGTCGACCGGCCCGACATTCCCCTTGCGATCCGCAGGGAGCGTG
Organism: Actinomycetota bacterium; assembly: GCA_046744325.1. Lineage (GTDB taxonomy): Bacteria > Actinomycetota > UBA4738 > UBA4738 > UBA4738 > JBKPBM01. The sequence goes on from JBKPBM010000212.1 coordinate 4,607, forward strand.
ATGTTCGCGGTGACCCCAAGTTGCTGGACGACCGCTTGCAGCGGGCCTAGGGATCCCTTGATGTCGGCCGCAGCCGTCACCGGGAGCGTTGTCCCTTGGATGCCGATACCGAGCGTCAGCGCCGTGATATCAATCGGGCCGAGCGTTACGTGCAGTGGAAGCTGGATGGCGAGCGAGGCCGAACCCTGGAAGAAGACGCCGTCCTTCGTGGAGAAACCCAGATCGAGGTCGAAGTCCGACTCCAAGTCCGCGCCACCCACGACCGTCCCGATAAACCCGTCAGCTCCGCTGAGGCCGAGGACGACTCTTCCGCCGCGGACTTGCCCGCCGAGGACGAAGTCGCCCTCGGTTCCCGATGTCCCGGCGGTGAGCCCCACGGTTGCCCTGGCCGTGAGCTGTTTCGCTTCCAGTCGGCTCGCTCCGGGCTCGCCCAGGATCACGAATGGCGAGCCATCGGGGCTCGCGCCGCTCCATTCCACGCCGACGGTTCCGGTGACTTCCGCGGATGGCGTCGTGACCGTGACATGGTCGTTGGGCTGCACGACGATTTCCGTCCCGACATCAAGTCCGAGGTCACCGATCACCTTGACTTGCCAGTTGTCCTGCTGGAATGGTTGGGACGTATCGACCTCGAACTTGTGGGCGATCTTCAGACGAAGGCCGCGCGGGTCCACATTCGTCGCCGCTGAGATTTCGAGGAACAGGATGTCGAGGACCGGCGCTGTGCCGCTCGTATCGAGCACCGCCGGGATCCCGGCAGCCGTGAGCAGGTTGTAAGCCTTCGTCAGAAGTGCGGTGCCGTCGAACGTCGAGTCGCCCCACCCGTACAGGGACTTCAGATGGCCGGCCGGGTCCTGGAG
>JBKPBM010000295.1:0-7926 GCA_046744325.1 Actinomycetota bacterium
GTCCTTCGCCTCGCCCACCCCGGCGAAGCCGGTCTTCTTCGGCGCCGAGGCGGACCTCGCCCCGGAGGGGATCCAGGTCAGCCGGTCGACCGGCAGGGCGAGCTTCGTCCTGCGTACCCCCCATGGGTCGGCTCCGGTCGAGCTGCCCGCGCCTGGTGAGCACCTGGTCTCCGACGCCCTCGCCGCGGCCGCCGTTGGCTGGGTGCTCGGCGTCGCGGTCGAGGACATCGCCGCGGGTCTGGCGGGCGCGGAGCTCTCGCGCGGCAGGATGGAGGTGCTCGAGACGCATCACGGGCTCTGGGTCATCAACGACGCGTACAACGCCAACCCGGCGTCGATGGCCGCGGGGCTCAAGGCGGCGCGGTGGATGGCCGGCGACGGCCGGTTCGTGGCGGTCCTCGGGCAGATGGCCGAGCTCGGCCCGATCGCCTCCCGGGAGCACGAACGGGGGGGTGAGCTCCTGGCCCGCCTCGGGGTCGATGGCCTGGTCGTGGTGGGACCGGAGGCGCGCCTGATCGCGGTGGGCGCCGAACGCGAGGGCGTGGAGCCCGAACGCATCGTGGTGGCCGGATCCGTCGACGAAGCCGTGACCGCGGTCCGCTCTCTCACCGGCCCGGGCGATCTCGTCCTGGTGAAGGGATCGCGGGTGGTGGGACTCGAGCGCGTCGCGCAGGAGCTGGCCTCGGCCGGGGATGGGACCGCGGCGTGACCACCATCCTGATCGCCGCCGCAGCCGGCCTGTTCAGCACCCTCCTGGGCACGCCGGTGGCCATCCGCCTGTTCCGTCTGTGGGGATGGGGGCAGCGCATCCGCGAGGACGGACCGCAGGGCCACCTCGAGAAGATGGGGACGCCCACGATGGGGGGCGTCGTGATCATCGCCGCCACCCTGGTCGGGTTCACGGTCGCCCAGATCTACTTCGCCACGGTCTCCGCGGCCGGCGTGGCGGTCCTCGGGCTCATGGTCGGCCTGGGCCTCCTGGGTGCGGCGGACGACCACCTCAAGATCCGCCGGCAGCGGAGCCTGGGCCTGAACAAGACCGCGAAGTTCGCCGGACAGGCGATCATCGCGGTGACGTTCGCCGCCGTGGCCATCCACTTCGCGCACGTCGCGCCCGACCTGTCCTTCATCCGGGACACGGGGCTCCGGCTGGGGATCGGCTTCTACGTGTGGGCGTTCATCATGGTGGCCGCCTCGTCGAACGGGGTGAACCTCACCGACGGTCTCGATGGGCTGGCGTCCGGATCGTCGGTGCTCGTGCTGGCCGCGTACGTGATCATCGCGTTCTGGCAGTTCCGTCACTCATGTCTGCTGTCGTCCCCCCCTCCCCCCAGGGTGTGCTACCCGATCGGGGTCTATCCGGCCCAGGACCTGGCCGTGGTGGCGTCCGCGGCGCTCGGCTCGGTGGCCGGCTTCCTGTGGTGGCAGCCCGCCCCCGCGAAGATCTTCATGGGCGACACCGGTTCGCTGGCCCTCGGCGGCCTGCTGGCCGGGCTGGCGGTCATGACGTCCACACAGCTGCTGCTGTTGATCCTCGGCGGGCTCTTCGCCCTGGAGACCACCTCCGTCATCGTGCAAGTCGCCGCGTTCCGAATCTTCCACCGACGGGTGTTCCGGATGGCACCGCTGCACCACCACTTCGAGCTGGCCGAGTGGCCCGAGTTCACCGTCGTCGTGCGGTTCTGGATCCTGGCGGGCCTGGCCGTCGCGTTCGGGCTGGGCCTCTTCTACGCCGACTTCTTGGCCAAGGGGGGGACCACGTGACCGGGGGTGGGGCCTTCGCGGGGGAACGGGTGGCGGTGATCGGGTTCGGCGCGAGCGGGCGCGCGGCCGCCACCGTCCTGCGCGATGAGGGGGCCGAGGTGTGGGTGAGCGAGGCACGAAGCATGACCGAGGTGGAAGCGGACACAGATCCAACGGTGGTGCCCTGGCCCGATGTCGCGGTGCGGGCCGGAGGCCACCGTCCCGAGCACCTCGATGGGGCGACGCTGGTCGTGGTGAGCCCGGGGGTCCCTGAGCGCGCGCCGGTCCTGGCATGGGCGCGCCGGCGTGGCCTGCCCGTCTGGAGCGAGCTGGAGATCGGCGCGCGGCTGTGCCGGGTGCCCTTCGTCGCGGTCACCGGGACCAACGGGAAGACCACCACCGCCCTGCTGGTGGCGGCGGCGATGACCGCGGAGGGCCTTCGGGCCATGGCGTGTGGGAACGTGGGGTACCCCTTCTCGCTGGCCGCGCGGGAGGACCACGACGCCCTCGCAGTGGAGGCCTCCTCGTTCCAGCTGCGGTTCCACCGGACCTTCCGACCGCGGGTGTCGGTGCTGCTCAACCTGGCACCCGATCACCTGGACTGGCACGGGACCCTCGAGGCGTACCGGGACGCGAAGGCCCGCGTCTACGAGCTCCAGGGCCCCGGCGATGTGCACGTCGGGAACCGGGACGACCCCCTGGCCGCCGACGTCTCGCGTGCCGCTCCCTGCCCCGTGCGGTGGTTCACCGAGTCGGCTCCGACCGGGGAGGGTGACGTCGGGGTGAGGGACGGCCGGATCGTCTCTGCGGACGGTGCTGACCTCGGGGGTCCGGGGGCGGCCGGGAGGGCCTTCCGCACCGATGCCGCTGCGGCCGCCGCCGCGGCCCTGGCGTTCGGGATCGCCCCCGATGCCGTGCGCTCCGCGGTGGGCCTCGCGCGGCCGCCACCCCATCGGGGCGAGCTCGCCGCCTCGATCGACGGCGTTGACTTCGTCGATGATTCCAAGGCCACCAACCCGCATGCGGCCTTGGCCTCGCTGGAGGGCAGGACGGATGTCGTGCTCATCGCCGGGGGCATGGCCAAGGGCGTGGACCTGTCCCCGCTGGCCGCAGCGGCGAGAGGGCTGGTCGCGCTGGTGGCCATCGGGGAGGCAGCCCCGGAGCTCGAGCGGATCTTCTCCGGGTCGGTCCCCACGCGCCGTGCGCGGTCGATCGAGGAGGCCGTCACGGCGGCGCTGGCGCTGGCTCCGCCGGGCGGAACGGTCCTGCTCGCGCCGGCGTGCGCCAGCCAGGACATGTTCCGGGACTACCGGGAACGAGGGGATCGGTTCGCCGATGCCGCCCGTGCCCTGTCGCGCGCCCGGACGTCATGGAGGTCGCATGCCTAGCGCGGCGGCCCTGCATCTTCGGGTGGTGGACCGGGACGAGGTCCCGCCCGCCGTGGCCCAGGCCGTGGCGGAACGAGGCGTGCGGCGAAGCCTGGCCATGCTGGCGGCCTCGACCGCGGTCCTGACGGGGTTGGGACTGATCATGGTGCTGTCGGCCAGCTCCGTCTCGGCGTTCGCCGCGTTCGGTTCGAGCTTCCTCTACTTCAAGCGGCAGCTGCTGTATGCGGGCATCGGAACCGTCCTCGCGCTGCTCGCCGCGCGGATGCGGTACCGCACGTGGCAGCGCGCCTGGCCGGCGATGCTCGCGGTGACCCTGGTGCTGCTGGCGATGGTCCTCCACCCGTCGGTGGGCACGGTCGCGGGGGGGTCTGCTCGGTGGATCGACCTGGGGGCCTTCTCGATGCAGCCCTCCGAGGGAGCCAAGTTCGTGGTGGTGTGCGCGGCGGCGGCCATCCTGGCCGCGAACCTCAAGTACCTCGACGAGCCCATCCGCTGGGCGGTCCCCCTCGGTCTGATCCTGGGAGCCCTCGCCATCCTGATCCTGCTGCAGCCCGACCTCGGCACGCTGACCGTCATCGCGATCACCGTGTTCCTGATGCTCTTCGTGGCCGGCGTGCGGCTGCGGACCCTGGCGCTCTCGCTCCTGGCGAGCTCCGCCGTCGGGCTCTCGGTCATCATGAGCCAGCGCTACATGCGGACCCGGCTCCTGTCGTTCCTGCATCCATGGGCCGATCCGCGCAACTCCGGATACCAGCTGATCCAGTCGCTGATCGCGCTGGGGTCGGGCCACCTCTTCGGCGTGGGCCTTGGAGCCAGCCGGCAGAAGTGGATGTACGTGCCGAACGCGCACACGGACTTCATCTTCTCGATCATGGGCGAGGAGCTGGGGCTGATCGGGGAGATCATCGTGCTCGGCCTGTTCGGGGCCCTGCTGTATGCGGGCGTTCGCATCGCCCTGCGGGCACCCGATCCGTTCGGGCGTCTGCTCGCCGCGGGGATCACCGCGTGGTTCGGGGTCCAGGCCCTGGTCAACCTGGGAGGGGCGACCGGGGTGCTGCCGATCACCGGGGTCCCCCTGCCGTTCATCTCGTTCGGCGGCTCGTCGTTGGTCGTATCGATGGCCGCCGTCGGCGTGTTGCTGTCGATCGGGCGGGCGGAGCTGGCGTCGGTTCGCACCGGACCTCGGCCCCGGTCGGCGCGAGCCACGAGAGGCCGCTGAGCCAATGCGCATCGCGGTGGCCGGAGGGGGGACCGCGGGGCATGTCTTCCCCGGGCTGGCCGTGGCCGAGATCCTGCGGGACCGCGGGCATGACGTCGAGTTCCTGGGGACCGATGAGGGGCTCGAGGCGCGGCTGGTCCCGGCCGCCGGGTTCGCGTTCCGGGTGATCCGGGCCAGCCCGTTTGTGCGGAAGGTCTCGCTTGCCTCCGCCCGGGCGCCGCTCGTGGCGGCCGTCGCTGTCCGCCAGAGCCGGCGCCACCTGCGGGGCGCGCATGTGGTGATCGGCGTGGGGGGCTACGTGAGCGTCCCCGCGGTCCTCGCCGCGCGCCGCGAGCGCATCCCGGTGGTGCTGCACGAGCAGAACGCGGTGCCCGGACTGGCCAATCGCGCGCTGTCCCGCGTGGCCAGGGCCGTGGCACTGTCCTTCACCGACGCGGCGCGGTACTTCCCTTCCGGGGCTCGAACCCTGCTGACCGGCAATCCCGTGCGGGAGTTGATCCTCCGAATTCGAGAGGACCGGGCCGCGCTGGCGAAGGAGGCGCGGGCCGCGCTGGGGCTGGACGAGTCCCGGCGGACCATCCTGGTGTTCGGGGGAAGCCAGGGGGCCTTGCACCTCGACCGTGCGGCGGTCGGCGCGTGTCGCCTGCTGCGGTCAAGGGCCGACCTCCAGGTCGTCTTGATCACCGGCCGGGCGCACCTCGAAGAGTGCGTGAAGGGGCTGGGCACGCTGGCCGTCGGCGAGGGCGAGGGCCTCCTCGTCCGGGCCGTGGGCTTCCTCGAGCGGATGGACTGGGCCTACGCCTGTGCGGACCTGGTGGTGTCGCGAAGTGGCGCCACGTCGGTGGCCGAGGTGACCGTGTGCGGCCTCCCCGCCCTGCTCATCCCCTACCCCTATGCCACGCGGCGGCATCAGGAGGCGAACGCCCGAGCCCTGCAGCGGGCCGGGGCCGCCGCCGTCCTCCTGGACCAGCAGCTGAGCGCCCAAGGTCTGGCCCAACGGGTGGAGTCGCTGGTCGACCACCACGAGCGCCTGGCCTCCATGGCCGATCGCTCGCGTCGATTCGGCGCCCCGGAGGCCGGCGAGCGGCTGGCCGACGTGGTCGAGGAATCGGCAGCCGCGCCCGACCCTTCGGTTGAGGCGGGCCGGAGCGAAAGGCCCAACGCGAGATGAACCTCGACTTCACCTCGATATCAGGAACGGAGGCTGACCAGCCCGCGATGGCCGCCGGTACCGTGCCTCCGGCTGAAGTCGACGCCTCGACGTGGCGAGAGCTCCACCTGATCGGGATCGGTGGGGCCGGCATGAGTGGGATCGCCCGCCTCCTGCTCGCCAGGGGGATCGCCGTCTCGGGGTCCGACCTCAAGGAATCGGGGACGCTCCAGCGCCTGCGGGAGTCGGGGGCCACCGTGGATGTCGGCCACCGACCCGAGCAGGTGGGGCAGCCCGACGCGGTGGTGGTCTCCTCGGCCATCCCCGCGGCCAACGTGGAGGTGCAACGGGCCCGCGCCGACGGGATCCGGGTGCTCAGTCGGGCGCAGGTCCTGGCGGCGCTCATGCGGGGCCGGCGGGCCATCGCGGTGTCAGGCACCCACGGCAAGACCACCACCACGTCGATGATCTCGGTGGTCCTCTCGCGCCTGGGACTGGATCCGAGCTTCGTCATCGGCGGGGATCTCATCGAGAGCGGTTCCGGGGCCGGGCATGGCGGCGGCGACCTGTTCGTGGCCGAGGCCGATGAGAGCGACGGGTCCTTCCTGCTGTATCGGCCGTCCGTCGCGGTGATCACCAACGTCGAGGAGGACCACCTCGACTTCTACAGGGACCGGGAGGAGATCGAGCGGGCGTTCCGCGCGTTCGCCGAGCGGGCTTCGGTGGTCGTGGCCTGTTGGGATGATCCCGGGGTCCGCCGGGCCCTCGATGGCTTCTCCGGTCGGCTGGTCAGGTACGGGTCGTCGCCCGATGCGGAGGTCGTGCTCGACGGCGCCCGCGCCGCCGTAGGCGGCGCCCGAGCGATGGTCCGTGTCGGCGGGCCGAGCGGACCGAGCACCGAGATCCAGCTCTCGATCCCCGGAAGCCACAACCTCCTGAATGCGGCCGCGGTGATCGCCGTGGCCTCCGTCCTCGACCTGCCCGTCGCCGAGACGGCCGCCGCGCTCGCCTCGTTCTCCGGCGTGCGCCGCCGCTTCGAGCACCGGGGGTTGGCGGGCGGGGCCCTGTTCGTCGATGACTACGCACACCATCCCACGGAGGTCCGGGCAACGATCCGGTCCGCGATCGGCCTTCGCGACCTCTCCTCCGACCGGCGTCGGGTGGTCGCGGTGTTCCAGCCTCACCGGTACACGCGAACCCAGGCCATGTGGCGGGGCCTGGGGGAGAGCCTGGAGGACGCGGATCTGGTGGTGTTCACCGATGTCTACGGCGCAGGAGAGCGCCCCATGCCCGGTGTCACCGGCAAGCTGCTGGTCGAGGCCCTCGCCGAGCACGCGCCCGGCAAGAGGGTGGTGTACGTGCCGCGACGCTCAGACGTGGCCCGATTTCTGGCAAGCGAGGTCCGGGAGGGCGACCTGGTGCTCACACTCGGTGCCGGGGACATCACGATGGTGCCCGACGAGACGCTCGAGCGCATCCGGGAAGGGAGGAGACAGTGAGCGTCACGGTCCTGCCCCGACCCACCACCGATGCGCCGGCGAGGGCTCGGGCCGGACGGAGGCGCCGGGCGGAACGGCTCTCCCGGTCCCTGCGGCCCACCCGGAGCCTCGCCGCCCGCCTCGTCGGCCTCGTCGCGGTGGTGGCCATCGTGGGTGGTGGGTGGTGGGCGAGCAACTCGCCCCTGTTCGACCTGCGAACGCTCTCGGTGACGGGTGCGCATCACCTATCGCGGGATGACGTGGCCAGATTGGCCGGCCTGCGGGCGCGGACCAACGTCCTGTGGTTCTCGACGGCCAGGGTGGCGCGTCGGCTCGAGGCGGATCCCTGGGTCCTGGAGGCTCGCGTCTCTCGCAGGCTGCCCTCGACGGTGAGCATCGCCATCGAGGAGCGTCGAGCGGTGGCCGTGTTGATGCCGTCGAACGAGCTGGTCGCCCAGGACGGCGTGCTCCTGGGCAGGGGCGGCTCCGTTCGCCTGCCGCACTTCGAGGGAACGATCGATCGACCGGCATCCGGGCTGGCACGGGCGGCCCCTTCAGCCGCGCTCAGCGTCGTCCGGGCACTCCCTCCGGAGCTCCTTCACCTGGTGGGCCAGGTCGTGGACGACCAGCTCGGGGGCGTCACCCTCGAGCTGCGCGACGGCGCCCGTGTCTACTACGGAGATGCCAGCGCGGCGGCTGCCAAGGCCTCGGCGCTCCAGGCGATCCTGGAGTGGGCGGACCGGACCGGAACGGCCATCGACTACCTGGACGTCCGGGCCCCCGCGGCCCCCGCCCTCATGCCCCGCGGAGGCGACGGCGCCGCACCCTGACGGCCCGGGGGGGGATCCTCGCCCTCCATATCTCGCGGAAATTGGGGTTGACCGGAGCCCGCCGCTCGTGTAGATTCCTCGCCTTGCAGGTGAGATTGATATTTCCTCAGTCTTAAGT
>JBKPBM010000339.1:0-2745 GCA_046744325.1 Actinomycetota bacterium
TGTTCGGGCTGCACCAGGAGGACCTGGGCCGGCCGTTCCGCGACCTCGAGCTATCCTACCGGCCGGCGGAGCTTCGGTCGAGCCTTGATCGCGTGATCCCGGAACGCACGTCGGAGAAGCGCTCGGGGATCCGGTGGGTGACGCACTCCGGAGAGGCCCATGATCTGGACATCGAGCTCGTCCCCCTGGTCGAGGCGGGGGGCATGCTCACCGGCGTGAGCATCACGTTCGGAGACGTGACGGCCAACGCCGCCCTTCGCCGGGAGCTGGAGCACTCCACCCAGGAGCTGGAGACGGCGATGGAGGAGCTCCAGTCGACCAACGAGGAGCTGGAGACCACCAACGAGGAGCTCCAGTCGACCAACGAGGAGCTGGAGACCATGAACGAGGAGCTCCAGTCGACCAACGAGGAGCTCCAGACGATCAATGACGAGCTCCGCGACCGGACCACAGAGCTGGACCAGGTCAATGGGTTCATGGAATCGATCCTGACCAGCATCCAGACAGCGGTCGTGGTGCTGGATCGCGAGCTGAAGGTGCGGGCATGGAACCGTCAGGCTGAGGACCTGTGGGGGGTCAGGACCGAGGAGGCGATCGGGCAGTCGTTCTTCGACCTGGACTTCGGTTTCCCCGCCGAGCGGGTCAAGGCCATGGTGGAACGATCGCGCGAGGTTCGCGGGAGTCGCGAGGAGCTCACCGTCGAGGCCCGGAACCGTCGAGGGCAGCCCTTCCAGTGCCGGGCGACCGTCGCCTCCCTCGCCGGTGGGGAGGAGGAGGCGTCGGGGGTCATCGTGCTCATGGAGAATGTGTCGGGATCGCAACGTCCCTGAGCGTCCCTCGTGCTGGATGTCCGGCCAGCTCGGTCCCGACAGACGCTTCGGGAACACCACCGAGCGTGCGCGCGTTTTCAACTTTCGTGGGTGGGCAGGCTACGCTACGGAGAGCAATGGCAGATCCGGAACCCAAGCCGAGCCGCCGCTCGGAGCCGACGCGTGCCCTGGGCGAAGCGGATGACGTTCGCCTCTACCTCGAGGCGGCCGCGCGCGAACCCCTCCTCACCAAAGAGGAGGAGGTCGAGCTGGCCATGGCCATCGAGCACGGCGAGGAGTCCGAGGCCAAGCTGGCCGGGGGCCGGCTGAAGTCCGAGGTCAGCATCCGAAAGGCCAAGGAGCTGGTCCGCAAGGGCCACGCCGCGCGGCAGCGGTTCATCAAGGCCAACCTCCGGCTGGTGGTGTCGATCGCCAGGAAGTACCAGGGCCAGGGGCTTCCCTTCCTGGACCTGGTGCAGGAGGGCAACATCGGGCTGATGCGGGCGGTCGAGCTGTTCGACTGGCGCCGGGGGTTCAAGTTCTCCACGTACGCGACGTGGTGGATCCGGCAGGCCATCACCCGGGCCATCGCGGACCGGGGCCGGCAGATCCGGCTGCCCGTGCACGTCCACGACCAGATCCGCAAGATGCGCCGGACCTACGTGCAGTTCAGCCAGCGCATGGGACGGGACCCCACGCCGGAGGAGCTGTCCAAGGCGCTGGGCGTGCCCCTGGAGGAGGTCGACCGGCTGCTGGAGGCCGAACGCCGCGAGCCGGTGTCGCTGCAGGCTCCGGTGGGCGAGGACACCGAGCTGGGCGACCTGCTGGAGCAGGCCGAGGAGATGAGCCCGCTCGACGCGGTCGAGGACGCCATGCTTCGCCAGGAGATCGGGCAGGCCGTGCTGAACGTGCTGGATCCCCGTGAGCGCCGGGTGATCGCTCTTCGGTACGGGCTGGGGAGCGGGCACGCCATGAGCCTGCGCGATGTGGGCAAGGTCATGGGACTGTCGGGCGAGCGCGTCCGGCTGATCGAGCGCGAGGCCCTGCGGAAGCTCCGCAACTCCGAGATCATCAACGCCGCCGGCTGGATCTAGCGCTGCCTCATCACCGCGTGACCGGGTGACAGGAGGGCACGCCGCGTAGGGTGGCAGCATGAACGCTTCGACGATCCGACCGTTCTATGACATGTGGCCCCAGTACAACCGGCGGCTGCGCGAGGTCATCGGCGCCATGTCGGCCGATCAGCTGGCCATCCGCCCCTCGCCGGATCGATGGCCGATCTGGGCGACGGTCGGCCACACCGCCGGCATGCGCCCCTACTGGATCTGCGACGTGATCGGCGAGCCCGGCGTCGAGACGACGCCGTTCTCAGGTGGCGGTGATCTCGGCTGGGAAGACGATCTCGATCATCCGCGCGGACCCGAGGAGCTGGTCGACGCCCTGGATTCGACGTGGCGCCTGATCGAGGGCTGCCTCGACCGGTGGACGCCGGACATGCTGTCCGACGAAATCCAGCGCCGGTACGCCGGGCGGCTTCAGGTGCACTCCCGCGGCTCGATCGTCCAGCGGCTGTTCAGCCACGAGGCCTACCACTGCGGCGAGCTGTCGCAGACGCTCGGAATCCACGGGCTGCCCCAGATCGACCTCTGGCGCCCGGAGTAGACCCTGCGCGCGCCGATGCCCAAGGTCGGGGGCTCCCTGCTGGGATGTCGCCATGACGTAAGTCGTGACATACGTGCTCGCGGGAACGGATAGGCTCGATCCCGAGATGGCCAAGGGGAAGGCGCACGACGTCCTGGTGGGCATCTCCTCGTGGACCGAGCCCACCCTCATCAAGAACGGGAACTTCTACCCCAAGGGGGTGAACTCCGCCGAGGAGCGCCTGAAGTTCTACGCTTCGCAGTTCCCCATCGCCGAAGTGGACTCGAGCTACTAC
>JBKPBM010000173.1:0-7696 GCA_046744325.1 Actinomycetota bacterium
GCCGTCCGCCGCGCCCGGTCCCGGCCCGACCCCGAGCGTGGCGAGCCGCTCGCCGAGCGCCCCGGCACCGAGACGCGGGTCCGATCGTTCGACGGCACCGAGCTGGCCGTCAATGTGGTGGGTCCGTTCGGAGGGGCGGGATCGGATCCAGTGGGGGAGGCGGGAGTGGCAGGGGCCCCGACGCTGGTGTTCGCCCACGGGTTCAGTCTCGACATGACCGGCTGGCACTACCAGTGGAAGCACTTCGCCCGCTCCCATCGCTGCGTGCTCTTCGACCAGCGGGGCCACGGTCGGAGCGAGCCGGCGGCCGCGGGGGACTACTCGCTGGACGCCATCGGGCACGACCTGAAGGCCGTGCTCGACGAGGCGGTGCCGGACGGACCGGCGGTGCTGATCGGGCACAGCATGGGCGGCATGGGCATCCTGTCCTTCGCCGCCCACCACCCGGAGGAGTTCGGCGCCCGGGTCCGCGCCGTGGTCCTGGCCAACACCGCGGCCACTGATGTGGTCAAGGAGGTCCTGGGGGGGCTGGCCGCCCGGGTGGGGACGTTCCTGGTGCCGGCGCCGCGGCGGCTGGCCGCCAGGCCGGACCGGATCCACCGGCTACGCGCGGGCGCCCTGGGCCGAAGCTCGAACCTCGCCTTCCTGGCGACGCGCATCACGAACTTCGGCCCGCGCGCCTCGCCCACGATCGTCGACCACGTGGCGAGCGTGGCCGCCTCCGCCCCGGCCGAGGTGTGGACGAACCTCCTGGGAAGCCTGGCTGCCCTCGACCTCGCCCATGCCCTCGAACACGTCCGGGTGCCGGCCCTGGTGATGGTCGGGGACGTCGACCGGCTGACCCCGCCCGCCACCGCGCGGACGCTGGTGCGAGCGCTGCCGGATGGCCGGCTGGTCGTGCTGCCCGGGGCGGGGCACTGCGCGATGCTCGAGCGTCACCGGGAGTTCAACGCGGCGATCGAGAGGTTCATCGGTCCGCTCGTTCCGGTCGCCGGGCCCGCGGTGGACCGGGCGACGGCGCCAGCGTGATCACCGCGGTTCCCGGCATCCGGGTCGGACACTTCACCGACCCCGTCGGCCTCACCGGGTGCACGGTCGTGCTGTGCCCGCCGGGCACCATGGGCTCGGGCGAGGTTCGAGGCGGCGCACCGGGGACACGCGAGACCGACCTGCTGCGCCCGGGAACACTGGTCCAGGAGGTCAACGCCGTCCTGCTGACCGGCGGGAGCGCGTTCGGCCTGGCGGCCGCCGACGGCGTCGTTCACTACCTCGAGGAGCGGGGGATCGGCTTCGAGACGCCTGCGGGGCGGGTTCCCGTCGTCCCCGCCGCCGTCCTGTTCGACCTGGCCCTGGGAGATCCGAAGGCGAGGCCCGGGCCCGAGGCGGGATACTCGGCGTGCCAGGCGGCGTCGACCGACGTGGCGGAGGGGAACGTCGGGGCCGGCACCGGGGCCACCGTGGCCAAGATCAACGGGCCTGCCGGTGCCCTCAAGGGCGGCCTGGGCACGGCCTCGATCGTCGACGGTGCACTGGTGGTTGGGGCCCTGGCCGCGGTGAACGCCCTCGGCGAGGTCCTCGACGAGGAGGGCGGCCTGCTGGCGGCCTCGCGGATCGAACCGCCCGCGGAGGCAGCCTCGCCCGGATCGAACACCACGCTCGTGGTGGTGGCGACCAACGCCCGGGTGTCCAAGGAGCGTGCGCACCTGGTGGCCCTCGCCGGACACGAGGGGATCGACGCGGCCGTCCGTCCCGCCCACACGATGTGGGACGGGGACACGGTGTTCACCCTGGCCACGGCCAAGGTCGACGCCGACCAGCGCGTCCTGGAAGACCTGGCCGCCCGGTGCGTGGCCGAGGCCATCCGCCGGGGCGTTCGAGCGGCCCGGAGCGTGCCCGGCGCGCCGGCCGTTGCCGACGTGGCCCGCTGATCCCCCCTGGTCAGCAAGGTGCTCGCGTGCTACAACTCCGCACGTCCAAGGGGTGAGGAGACTTCGATGGATGAAGGCGAGGGGGAGCGGCCAGTCGTGGGCGCGACAGGGCTCGAGCGGGGAGGATCCCCGGAGGGCGAGCCGGAGCGGCCGGACGCTTCGGCCACTGGAACGGCCACGGAACCGCCGCCGGTGTGGTGGGGACCGCCGCCGCCCATGCCTTCCCCGGGCGGCGACCTCCCGACCCCGCCTCCGCCCCGCCGATCTCGACGCCTGCTGATCGTCGCGATCGTGGTGCTGTTGATCGGCGGCATCACCGGCGCCGTCGTGGCGACCTCGGGCGGGGGCAAGCATCCCGTCGCCGCCTCATCCACGCCGGGCGCCGCGCCCACCCCCAGCCCCTCTCCGACGCTCGGGGCAGTCCTGACCCTGGACGCGAAGGCCCCCGTCCTGAAGGTGGTCCTGACCTGGTCGGCGCCGACCGGCGGCATCCAGCCCACCAGCTACAACGTCTACCGCGATGGCCTGCTCATCGGGAGCGTGAACGCCCCCGCGACCAGGTTCACCGACACCAAGGCGGCTCCTCAGGGGCGGTACACGTATGCCATCGAGTCGGTGGCCGGGGGCGGCCTCTCGCCGCGGACCTCGATCGACGTCAAGACGCCGAAGGCGCCGCTCAGCGCGGCCAGGCTCGAGGGCACCTGGAGCATCAGCGCGAAGACCCTGTTCTCCAGCGGATTCACCAGCTACCCGAAGTCCTTCACCCTCGGATGGCACTTCAAGCCCAAGTGCAAGTCGGGGGCGTGCAGCGTGACCTGGAAGGACCTGGCCTCGAAGACGTTCGTGGCGACGCTCAAGCGCAACGGGGCCAGCTACAACGGCTCGGACTCCGGCGATTTCAACGGACGGTGCGGGAGCTCGCACGTCACGTCGAACCTGACCGTGTCGTTCAAGGTGACCGAGGCGTCGTTCACCGACGGCCAGTGGCTGGCGGTGTTCATCAAGGGGACGCTCAAGGAGAACAACTCGGCGCAGCTCGGCTGCGTCTCCACGACCGCCTCGATCTCGATCAACGGGTCGCAGACGTCGACGTCCTGACCGCAGCGACGCGGGGTCCGCGCAGGCGAACTCGTTCCTCGCCAGACCGGCGCGTAGACTGGCGGCCGACGGACGTTCGCGCTTCCCCCTGGCACGGAAGGACGATCGGGCATGGGCACGAGCCTCCAGGAACTGGCCACCGTCGCCGCCACCTGCACCCGCTGCCGCCTGGCCACCGGACGCACCCAGGTGGTCTTCGGGGTGGGGAATCCCCACGCGGATCTGATGTTCATCGGCGAGGGACCCGGCTATCACGAGGACAAGCAGGGCGAGCCGTTCGTCGGCGCTGCCGGGCAGCTTCTGACGAAGATGCTGGCCGAGATCGGCCTGCGTCGCGAGGACGTGTACATCGCCAACGTGGTCAAGTGCCGACCGCCGGGCAATCGCGACCCGCTGCCCGACGAGATCGAATCCTGCCGCCCCTACCTGGAGGGCCAACTCGAGGCCATCCAGCCCCGGGTGGTCGTGACCCTCGGGAACTTCGCCACCCGCGTGATCCTGGACAAGCCGGTCTCGATCAGCCGGGTGCGGGGCGCTAGGTTCGAGATCGGCGGGCGGACCGTGATCCCCACCTTCCACCCGGCCGCGATCCTGCACGGGGGCGGCGAGGCGGGTCCGCAGATGACCGCCCTCCGCCAGGACTTCCGCGCCCTTCGCGCCATCCTCGACGAGCCCGTCCCCGTGGCGGCCGCCGCCCAGGAGCAGCTCTTCTAACTGGCACGATCGACCGATGGCGCCTTCCCTGGACCTGGCCACCGACTCGGCGGTGGCCACCAGGGCGCTCGGCCACGCGATCGGTGGCACGCTGATCCCGGGCGACGTGGTCTCGCTGACCGGGGATCTTGGAGCCGGCAAGACCACGTTCGTCCAGGGAGCCGCGGCAGCGCTGGGGGTGACCGGTCCGGTGCTCTCGCCGACCTTCACCCTGGTTCGCGAGTACGAGGGGATCTGGCATCTCTACCATGTGGACGTGTACCGGCTGGAGCGGATCCAGGACGTCATGGACCTCGGGCTGGACGAGATGCTCGACGCTCGGGGGATCGTGTTCATCGAATGGGGCGACGCCATCCGCTCGCTGCTCCCCGAGGAACACCTCCAGGTGGAGTTCCGGCTGCCTCAGGACGCGGACGACGACCCACCGGAGACCGACGAGACCGCGGCGCCCCGGTTCCTGACCCTCTCGGCCTCCGGGGTCCTGTGGGCCGAGCGCTGGCCGCACCTGGCCGAGATGACCGCGCCGTGGTCGGCCCGGGCGGAGGCCTGAGGTGCTGGTCCTGGGCATCGAGACATCGACGCCCCAGACCACCGTGGCCCTGGGCACCGAGCACGGGATCCTGGCGGCCACCGTGCTGGCCACCGGGCCCGCCAGCCACGAGCTGGTCATGCCGGAGATCACCCACCTCCTGAGGTGGTCGGACACGTCGCTCTCCGCCGTGAGCGGGGTGGCCGTCGGGCTGGGCCCGGGGCTGTTCACCGGGATGCGGGTGGGGATCGCCACGGCGAGGACCCTGGCCCAGGCCCTGTCGATCCCCATCATCGGGCTGGCCTCGCTGGACGTGGTCGCGTTCTCGGTCCGCTACTGCCGGAGGCAGATCTGCGCGGTCATCGATGCCAGCCGGACGGAGGACTTCTACGCGTTCCACCGCCCGGTGCCGGGGGGAGTGGCCCGCCCGGGCGAGTTCGAGGTGAAGCCGCCCGATCACCTGACCGCCGAGCTGGAGGCCCGCTCGGAGGACATCCTGCTGGTCGGAAACGGCGCGCTCGTGTACCGTCGGGAGTTCGAGCAGGCGGGAAGCCATGTGGAGTTCGCCTCGCCGGCGTACTCGTTCCCTTCGGCCACCGCGCTGGTCGAGCTGGCCATCCCGAGGTTCCAGCGCGAAGACTTCGATCGGCTGTACGAGGTTCGCCCGTACTACGTGAGGAAGAGTGATGCGGAGATCGCCTGGGACGCTCGTCGACGAGCCGGTTGAGATCGAGATCGCCCGGATGCGCCGGCGCCACCTCAAGGGCGTCATGGCCATCGAGCGCCAGGTCTACCCGCGCCCCTGGAGTCCGAACCTGTTCCTGTCCGAGATGAGCGAGATGCGCAACCGGGCCTACCTGGTGGCGAGGATCGGACGGGAGGTGGTCGGGTACGGGGGGATGATGTGCTACGGGCAGGAGGCCCACATCACCACCATCGCCGTCGACCCCGCCCACCATCGCCACAAGATCGGGACCCGACTGCTCTACGAGCTGGTCACCGAGTCGATGCACCTCGGGGCCCTCGCCGTGTCCCTGGAGGTCCGCGTGTCGAACGATGGCGCCCAGCGCCTGTACCGGCAGTTCGGATTCCGTCCGGTCGGGGTGAAGAAGGGCTACTACCAGGAGACGAACGAGGACGCGCTGGTCATGTGGGTGGACGAGATCCGGACCCCGGCCTACCGGGAGCGCCTGCGACGGATCATGGACGGCGTGCCGAGCGGCGTTCGCCCCTGGTAGGGGGGCGGGGTGAATCCGCCATGCGGGTCCTGGGTATCGAAACCTCGTGCGACGAGACCGCCGTGGCGATCGTGCAGGACGGCCGGACCATCCGGTCGAACCTGATCTCCAGCCAGACACACCTGCACGAGCGGTTCGGGGGAGTGGTGCCGGAGGTCGCCTCGCGGGCCCACCTGGAGAGCATTAACCCCCTGATCGACCTGGCCCTGGCCGAAGCGAGCATGACCTTCGCCGAGGTGGATGCCGTCGCGGTCACCAGAGGGCCCGGCCTGGTCGGCGCGCTCCTGGTCGGGCTGGCCGCGGCGAAGGCGCTGGCCCTGGCCCTGGAGGTGCCGTTCATCGGGGTGAACCACCTGGAGGGCCACATCTACGCCAACATCCTCGAGCACGGTCCGATCGACGAGCCGTTCGTCACGTTCCTGGTCTCGGGGGGGCACACGATGCTGGTCCACGTTCCCCAGCCGCACACGTACGAGCTCCTGGGCCAGACGCTGGACGACGCGGCGGGGGAGGCCTTCGACAAGGTGGCCCGCGTGCTCGGGCTGGGCTTCCCCGGCGGCCCGGCCCTGGACCGGCTGGCCCGGTCGGGGAACCCGCACGCGATCCGGTTCCCCCGCGCGGCCGCCGACCGAGCGTACGACTTCTCCCTCTCCGGGCTGAAGACGGCGGTGGTCCGTCACGTGAAGGCCGAACGGGCGAGGGGGACCGAGACCCCCCCCGAGGACCTGGCCGCGTCCTTCCAGGAGGCGGTGGTGGAGGTGCAGGTGGACAAGACCATCGCGGCCGCCCGGGACCGGGGAGTGCGCAAGGTGGTCCTGGGCGGAGGCGTCGTGGCGAACACGCGGCTTCGGGCGCTGATGGCCGAGCGAGCGGCCGGAGACGGCCTGGAACTGATGATCCCCTCACCCGAGCTCTGCACGGACAACGCCGCGATGATCGCCTGCGCGGGCTACTATCGGCTGGAGCAGGGGGAGCGAACGGACCTGGAGATCGGGGCCGACCCTGGGCTGCCGTTAGGCTGACGGGGTGCGGCTCCGACCACAGCGCGACGATGAGGAGGCCTGTTCGATGAGATCCACCCTGGCTTGGCGCGCGGCTGCGCTGGCACTGGTGCTGGCGCTGCTCGGCACCGCCTGCTCTCACGGCTCCCCTCAGACGTTCCCCACCCCCAGCATCCAGACGCGGACGCCGCGGTTCCGGTACTCGAACCGGCCGCGCCGCAGCCCCCGCCAGGGCCGCCAGTCAGGTGGGAACAGCGTGGCCCAGGCATCGGCCGACCAGGGCTGTCCCAGCGACTACCCCTACGGAAGCCCCACCCACAAGGACGTCACGTTCAAGACCTTCACCGGCACCGACGGCACGACGACCCCGATCAAGCTCGACGAGTACGACCCCCAGTCGGCCAGCGGGTCCGTGGGGGCCGTGGTGGTGCTGCACGGAGGCGGCTGGGACCGGGGGTGCAAGTCGCTGCTGAACCAGGAGGCCGAGTACTTCGCGCAGAACGGGCTGCTGGTGTTCGCCGCCGACTACCGCCTGTCGTGCACCGGCAACGAGAACCCTCCGCTCACGGCCGAGGAGCGGCCCCTGTGCGGGTGGACGTATTCGCAGGACG
This sequence comes from Actinomycetota bacterium, assembly GCA_046744325.1. Classification (GTDB taxonomy): domain Bacteria; phylum Actinomycetota; class UBA4738; order UBA4738; family UBA4738; genus JBKPBM01. Next base: position 7,120 of record JBKPBM010000173.1, read on the forward strand.
ACCCCGCCACGGGCACTCCCGGGGCCGCCATCCACGACGTGGAGGACGCGGTGGCGTGGGTGCGCACGCACGGGTCGGGGTACCACGCGTTCAACGGCAACGTGGCGGTGGTGGGGGGGAGCGCGGGCGGCACCCTGGCGCTGTCGGCAGCCGGGGCGAACCTGTCCAGCGGCGATGACCGAAAGGCCGACGTCGCCGGGTCCTGGTCGGCGCTGACCGAGTTCGGCAAGACCTCCGACGGGACCTACAGCTGCGACGGCGCCGAGGGTGGCGGGGGAGCGGCCAGCGTCTGCTGGAAGGCGGTGGCCCAGTACATCGGGTGCGACATCCGCAGCGACTCCAGCGCGTCGTGCGCGGCCGACTACGCCGCGGCCTCACCGGCCGATTCGTACACCAAGGGCGGGGCCCCGGCGTTCATCTCCCAGTCGACGATGGAGCTGGTCTACATCAAGGACGGGGAGGACATGCAGTCGAAGCTGAAGGGGCTGGGGATCGGCGTCGACCTGTGCGAGACCCCGGGGAACCTGCACGGCCGGGGGATCACCTTCTACAAGGCCTGCGGCGTCGAGGGGAAGGC
>JBKPBM010000262.1:0-2643 GCA_046744325.1 Actinomycetota bacterium
CCCCGGTGCCGCGCACGAACTACCTGATCGGGGTGCCCTTCGGGGGGCCGTGGCGCGAGGTGCTCAACAGCGACGCTCGCGACTACGGTGGCAGCGGGTGGGGGAACCTCGGCGGTCTGGACCCGGTCCCGTTCGGGGTCCACGGCCGGCCCCGCGCGCTGAACCTGACGCTCCCCCCGCTCGCGTGCGTGTTCTTCAAGGGCGAGGGGGAGGGTTCGCAGTCCCTCGATCCGAAGGGCTCCTGAGTGCGCATCTGGCCCGGGTCCCCCTATCCGCAGGGCGCCACGTGGGACGGCGAGGGTGTCAACTTCGCCATCTTCTCCGAGCACGCCACGCGCGTGGAGCTGTGCCTGTTCGACGCCCCCGGCGACGCCCGGGAAGCCGAGCGGATCGAGCTGCGCGAACGCACGGACCTGATCTGGCACTGCTACCTCCCCGACGTCCGGCCCGGGCAGCTCTACGGCTTCCGGGTGCACGGCCCATACGAGCCGGAGAACGGCCACCGGTTCAACCCCCACAAGCTCCTGGTCGACCCCTACGCCAAGGCGATCAGCGGGCTGATCACCTGGAGCGACGCGCTCTACGGCTACCCGATCGGCGACACCGAGCAGGACCTGGTGATCGACACGCGCGACAGCGCCGGGGGCATGCCGAAGTGCGTGGTGGTCGACGAGACCTTCGCCTGGGGGGACGACCGCCCGCCCAAGGTCCCCTGGAACCGCACGGTCATCTACGAATGCCATGTGCGGGGGTTGACGATGTGCCATCCCCAGGTGCCCGACGAGATCAGGGGGACGTTCCTCGGACTCTCCTTCGATCCCATCCTCGATCACCTGACCGCGCTGGGCGTCACCGCGGTGGAGCTGATGCCCGTGCACCAGTTCGTGGCCGATCGCCGGCTGGTGGAGACGGGGCTGACCAACTACTGGGGCTACAACTCGATCGGCTTCTTTGCCCCCCACGTGGGGTACGCCACCGGTGGGCTCGGCGAGCAGGTCACCCAGTTCAAGTCGATGGTCAAGGCCCTGCACCGGGCCGGCATCGAGGTGATCCTGGACGTCGTCTACAACCACACGGGCGAGGGCAACCATCTGGGACCGACGCTGTCGCTGCGGGGGATCGACAACGCCTCGTTCTATCGGCTGGACCCTGAGAAGAAGCGCTACTACCTGGACTTCACCGGGACCGGCAACAGCCTGAACATGCTGCACCCCAGGACGATCCAGCTGATCATGGACTCCCTGCGGTACTGGGTGCACGAGATGCACGTGGACGGGTTCCGGTTCGACCTGGCCCCGGTGCTCGCCCGAGAGCTGTACGAGGTCAACCGGCTGGGCACGTTCTTCGACATCATCCAGCAGGACCCGGACCTGTCGCAGGTCAAGTTGATCGCCGAGCCCTGGGACGTTGGCCCCGGGGGCTACCAGGTGGGGAACTTCCCCGTGGGGTGGGCCGAGTGGAACGGGAGGTACCGGGACTGCGTGCGGCGGTTCTGGCGGGGCGACCCCGGGCAGGTCCCCGAGCTGGCCTCGCGGCTGACGGGGTCGGCCGATCTGTACGAGGCTAGCGGGCGACGGACCTACGCCAGCATCAACTTCGTCACCGCCCACGACGGGTTCACCCTGGGCGATCTGGTGAGCTACGAGACCAAGCACAACGAGGCCAACGGCGAGCGGGAGCGCGACGGGGCGGATGAGAACTTCAGCCGGAACTGGGGCGCCGAGGGTCCCACCGACTCACCGCGGATCCGGCGCCAGCGCGAGCGGATGAAGCGCAACTTCCTGGCCACCCTGGCGTTCTCCCAGGGCGTGCCGATGGTGCTGCACGGCGACGAGATGGGCCGGACCCAGCAGGGGAACAACAATGCCTATCCGCAGGACAACGAGGTCAGCTGGGTGAGGTGGGACCTCAACCAGCGGGATCGGAACCTGCTGGAGTTCGCCCGGCAGGCCCTGGCCATCCACCACGCGAACCCGGTCCTTCGGCGCCGGACGTTCTTCACCGGACGGCCGCACGCGGATGGGATGAAGGACCTGACGTGGGTCCGCCCCGACGGCGGGGAAATGACCGACGAGGATTGGGGGAACGCGGACAACCACATCCTGGGGATGCTGATCGACGGGCAGGCCACCGATGAGGTGGACGAGCGCGGCCGGCCGATCTTCGGCGACACGCTGCTCCTGCTGCTGAACGGCGGGTCCCGGTCCAGGTCGTTCGTCCTGCCGGGCATGGACCGGATGGGGATGTGGCGGGAGATCCTGAACACCGCTCGCCCCGAGACGATGCGGGTGGTGCGCACTCATGCCGTGAACCTGGTGGCGCACTCGCTGATCATGCTGCGGTACGGGCCCGAGCTTGACCGTGCCGCCGGGTCGCCGCTCAGCGCGTCGTGAGCGCCTGGTTCGCGCCGGCCGGAGTCGAGCTCCTGCGCCGAAGATCGACCAGCGTCGCGTTCATGCTCCCCGGCCGGTACCCCGTCGGATCGACCCGGATCTCCTCCCACCCCATCGCGCGGAGCTCCGCGCTCAGCCTCGGGAGCCTCGGATGGCCCTCGAGGTGGCTCACGCGGTCAGGGTCGACCTCGATGGAGGCAGCGGCTCCGAAGTGCCGGACGCGAACCGGATCGAATCCCAGCCTCCGCAC
>JBKPBM010000154.1:0-2006 GCA_046744325.1 Actinomycetota bacterium
GCTCGGATGCTTAGGTCAGCCCCTACTCGCCCCGACGCGGGGTCGACCGAATGTTTGCCGAAGCCACCCCCATGGCTACCTCAATGCCATCCGAATCGCCTCGTCCACCTCCTTCTGAGCCGCTTCAAGCGCATCTGCATCGGGGGGAAACTCCCCCGCCGCGACCCCAGTTGTCTTCGGCAGGTCGAGACTGCCGCCCCGAAGCCTCACGAGATCGACTTTCAAATTGAATCGCCGATCCTTTCCCTCGGCCAGCTCTTCGAGCCTTTCCCGGACCCTCTGTAGCCTCGTCAGCTGAAGGTCAGCGGCCGCACGGATCATCACCCCTCGGTTCGCCGCAGCTGCTCGCCAGGCAGCGATCGCTGCGACGGCAGCGGACAGGGCAGCGCCGGCCTGGATTCCAAGCGAAATCCAGTCGGCGAGGCTCTTGCCCGTTTGGACCACGATTGGCAGAGGGCTCGGCGAAGTCATCTGCCCGGGATCCGAATCTCTCGTTGGGCCGCTGCGATGAAGGCGTTGGCGGCGTCGCCAATCTTTCTGACGACTTCGCTCAGTCCGGCCGCCCGTTGGACCGGCATTGGTGCCCGCGGCTTGAACAAACGGATGAGGGGGATTGAGGCCTCCGCCTCCTTCGCGAGGACGGTCGTCGCAAATTCGACCGCTTCGATCAGTGAGTCTCCGAGGTACACCGCCGCGCTCTCGACTGTCGGCGAGGCGAGGATTCGGACCGCGGATACCGCGGCCGCGGCCTCGTCCGAAAGTGCCCGAACTTTATTGAGGTTCCACCAGCGCAACAGCTCCCATGGATTCCGCAGCCCGGCGAAGTAGTTGTAGCTGCGCCACGTGACAGCCAGCAGATTCGTGTAGGCCTCCTGCCGCGGTGCGTCGAATCGGGCGCGGAACTCTCGCCTCCACCTTCGCCAATCCGCGATGAGCGTGATGAGCCCTCCGATGAGGACTCCTCCCAGCCCGGTGGCGGCTGGGAGCCACGTGCTTGTCGGGATCGCCAATAGCCGAATCGTAGCTCGATGATGGCTTCGAATTCGCAGCCGATTCCGTGTCTATCCTTCAGTGGGCGTTCCAACGGGACTGTCGTCTACCTGAGCAAGAACGAGACCGACAGGACCACGCCGGAGAAGATGGCATAGCCCAGCCCAGAACGTGGCCTGGCCCTCGTCACGTCGTGATCGTCGGAACATCGCGAGGCACAGGATGGCCGCGAGCGCCGACACCCACCCGAGCACGGCGGGAATGCTACTCGACCGGCTGCGCTGCCTCCCCTCGAAGGTGAAGACCTCCAGATCGCCCTCCTCGCTGGAGACCTGGAGCTTCTCGATCGACCACCTCGGCTCCTCATCCAGGAACTGGCGGCCGACCGCAGTGGCCGCTTCTTGAGGGGAATCGGCATCCACCCGCCGAAACGCAGCGATCGCCAGCTCGTTCCCCTCTGCGGGCCGGGCAGATTCGCTCGGCGCCGGCCGACTTGCCCGAATGCGCACCCGATAGCTGGCCATCGTCTCCACTTCCGGCGAACGCACAGATCACGCTGAGCCTATGTCTACAGGCGCACCGATTGGAAGGCAGAGAACGGATGGAAATGTGATGACTTGAGCGAACGATAGCAGGGTTCCTCTAGACAGGGATACGGGCCGCGCCTATCATCCCGCTCCCTCCCTCGGGGCCCGGCGAGGGGCTGCAGAGGAGTCCACCCCCGAGCGAACTCCTCCCGCTGGGCCCCAGGAGGCCACACCGGGTCCTAAGAAGGTTGGGGATCAAAGCACCCCGGCGAACGCCAGCGAACGGCGCCTCTCGATCGCGTCGAGGCGAGCTTCACCTTATGACGCGGAAGGTAAGGTGCGTGACCGCAGTGCCCTGAACCACTCTCGTAGCCTCAAGGTCGATCGGCCCGATCCCTAGATGGTCGAACAATGAGACGCCGCCCCCGAGGAGAACGGGAACGAGATCGATGTGTATCTCGTCGAGGAGCCCAGCTTTGATGCACGACT
>JBKPBM010000198.1:0-6212 GCA_046744325.1 Actinomycetota bacterium
CCATCGGCCGGCCGGGCCGCATTGGCCGAGATCCGGGAGGCCGCCGACAGCCTCGATTGGACGACCTGCCCGGGCCCACGTCGGGCGCTGGAGGGGCTGTTCATCGTGGGTGACCGGCTCGGGAAAGTGTCGTTCGGCCTGGCCAGTCGCGACTGGGCCGAGCTCGTGGGCATGACCGTGCCGGCGCTTCTGCGACGTCGAGAGTCGCTGTTCGAACTCGGTTGGGTGGCACGGAACTCATGGGACCGTCCGCGCTGTACGGCCCGCTACCGGTTGCAGATACCCGACAAGATGGAATGGTACGCGTTAGCCCCGCGCGCCGGCGAAATTGGCGTGCATGGGGAGGGTTTGGAGGGCACTGCCGGCACGGCTGTCGGGCGTCCCCCTAACCCGGACGGCGTCCCCCGTACCACCGTACCTTTCTACCTCACCACCGGTGTGCAGTTGAATGGTACGGTCTATCTCGCGCACGACGCGTTTCGACCTTCAGCTCTTGGAGATCTCGGTTGGTACGCCGTCACACGCGAACTCGGCCGCCACGACGGCATCGGTCCTCTGTTGGATCAGCTGGCTGTCGAGTATCAAACGGCGGGCGCCTCCCAGCGCGATAGAGAGCGGCATCGCCAAGACCGCCAGGCCCAAGAGGAGTTCAGGAGAAACCGGGAGCAGGCCCATGCCTCCTGAGACCGTGACCACACAGCGCGACTGGCAACCGCCACCGCCGAAGTACACCATCCTCGGCTGCCCTGTCTGCCACCGAACCATCGCGGTCCTCGAAGGCTGCGATGCCTGGTGCCCTCACAACGGCCAGCTAGTGCCGATGACGCGGGAGGCAACATGACCCGAGAGGCCACCGACATCATCGTCACCCTTGCCATTCGGCATTCGACGAGGCCAATGCCATCGGGCGACTTGGCCGCAGCCGAATCATGGAGCGAGCTGGCCTTCGCCGTTAGTGAGCGCCGGCGTGAGGAGGCTGAGGCCTCGTGACTGGCACATTCCAAAAGTCCCAGACTCCCGCGCATCGCGAGCGGGCAGCCGGACTCTCAGCGAAAGGTAACGCGTCTAGGCACCTCCCCTCCCCCCTGGGGGTGGCCCCATGAGCCGCCTGCGCTGGCGTTCGCTGTGCAGCGAACCGGGCTGTAGAGACCTGGCCGAGGTCGGTCAGTATCGGTGCGCGCAGCACAAGCGGCCGAGGTCCTACAGGTCCTGGTTCTACAGCTCGGCCGAATGGCGCAAGCTTCGGCTTCGGTTCCTGGCCGAGCATCCGACGTGTCGGTGCGGTCGCCCTGCCGTGATCGTCGACCACATCCGTCCGCGACCGCGAGACGCGCCCTATGACCCCAGCCGTTGGGATGCGTGGCAGAACCTTCAGGGGATGTGCCGCTCCCACCATGGTCTGAAGTCGGGGCTAGAGGGGGGCATGGGGGGTCGCCTAAGGCGGGGAGGTCCCTCGGAGAGTACCACTTGCCCACTTCAAGCGTGTGCGAATTCCGGCCCCTCCTTTTCGTGACGGATGGCGCCGGTGACCGATCGGTTCTGCCCAGCCTGCGGGAGGCGCTTGCTGGATGAGGATCCCCGTCGACGGTGGTGCTCCCATGCGTGCAGGCAGCGGATCTATCGGTTGGGCGGGGCGGCGGCAGCGCTCAGCCATTTCGAGACCTGGGCTCAAGTCTTCGCATCCGTCGGCCAGCGCAGCGACGCTGAAGACTATCGGTCCAGGGCTGTTCGCCTGCGCGAGATCGCCGCGAGCCATCTCCCTCGCTAAGGAACGCATAGGCGACCACCATGGGCAGAGCGCGGCGGGGAGGGTCGGCCCAGCTCGCGGCGCCTGGCACCTTCGTCCGCCGAGGATCCGCGCCTACTTGTACTCGGTCCGAACGCTCCCGTCCGTCTTGTGAACGACGAGATGCGCCGGCTCATGTTCCATTTGCTGCTGAGAGCCAAGCGAACCGCCGTCTCCTGCCCAAGGGGAGGTGAAAGACCTGGCACACCCCCTCAAACCCTGCTGGGGATAGGAGATAGGGGCCCGCAACCGTAACGGTCATTGAAGGACTTCAAGGATTTCCGACCGGCCCGTCCGCCCCGAGGTCTCGGTGGATGCAGATAGAGGCCCCGAACCGTAACGGTAGTTGAAGTCCTTCAAGCATCTCCGGGTGCAACAGATACCACCAGATCACACCCGGCAACACGACCTTCCCCGAACTTCAAAATCGGTGTGCCGGCGAAAGCTGGCAGGCGGGTTCGATTCCCGTCCGCCTCCGCTACGGGATTCGAGGTCTGACCAGGAGCGATACGTGACGCAGGTTCTGCAAGCAGGCCGACCAAACAAGGCTCCACGGCCGGGGAAAACCCGTGAACCTCACCAGTCTTCGCCGACTTCACAAGTCCTCTGACCGAACTCCCTCTTCCTACCTGGACATGTCTTCGTGGGTACGATCTGGGAGCTGGACAAGTCCTTTGCACAGGTGACGCCCACCCGTATGCAAAGGGTCGGTTACCAGGCGGGAGAGGGGCATTCGAGCTCACGCCGCGATCCGGCGCCCGGCAGCGCCCCCGCCACCTCCCCCCCGGCCCCCGTCGGGCTCATGCGCCCACTCTTGTCCACGTCCCTTCGAGGATCGCGACACGGTCACCGCAGGGGTCGCGACCGATCGGATGCAGCGTGAGGCGGTTCGCCGACACCGCGTACGACCAGTTCCACAGCGGATCAGTGTCGGTGCAGAAAGCCGATCCCTGGGCGCCGTTTCCGACCGGCGGGTGATCGATCGTGGGCCTCATCTGCAGCTTCCCGTCTGACGGATACGCAACGTCGAACACAAGATGACTTCCATTGAACACAAGACTTCCAGTCGCCAGCTGCCATCCCTCGGCGAAGATCCGCACTCCCCACTGTCCGGTCGGGGGCGGCTGGTTCGAGGTGGCCTTCTTCACGTCGGCGGCGGTGACCATCCGCTTCCACGTCCCGACCAGCGCGGGGGGGGGAGCTGGGGCCGGCGAGACGGACGCCGTTACGGCATCTGTTGCCACCTGGCCTTCCACACCGATCGCTCGCACGGTGAAGGCGTGCTCGCCCGGCTTCAAGAACGAGGTCACCAGCCAGTTGCCGTCGTCCCCATAGACATACGGCGAGTTGTGCTCCACCCATCCGAGCTTGCCGTCGATCAGGAAGTCGACCTCGGATACGTCAGCCCCAGTTGGCCTGGCGATCCAGTGGATCCGAAGGGGCAAGCGTGTGTGCCCGTCGAGGGTCGAGGTCACGCTGATCGCCCCAGGTGAGCTTGAAGCCGGACTCGGCTGGCCGGTCGAAACCGGAGCCGTCGAGGCGGCCGATGGCCCTCCCGATGAGGAGCACGCGGCCAGCACCAACAGACCCGCCACGGCCACAGACAGTCGGTTCATTGTCATCCTTCCTCCTTCGCGCATGCCGCCCCCTTGCTCCGGCGATCGCCGAGAGCCTCGGCGCCGGCGGTCGCAAACCGATCGCAAAATGCTCGAACCGCAGGTCACAGGCCGATTCCAGGGTCCTGCCTTACCCCTAGCCGGGACGTTGTGCGGGTGCTACCGTCCTAGCGTCATGTCGGGGGGGCCCGAACTGGAGTTCCGCGTCCTCGGGCCGGTCGAGGTGTCGAACGGAACGGGGGCCCTCCCACTCGGCGGGCCGAAGCAGCGGGCCCTCCTCGCCGATCTGACCCTGAACGCCGGAAACGTCGTCCCCACCTCCCGGCTGATCGACGACCTGTGGGGAGACGACCCTCCCCAGACCGCCGACCACACGGTCGAGACCTACGTGTCTCGACTGCGCCGCATCCTTCGAGACGGATCCGGACCGGAGGTCCTCCTGACCAGACCCCCCGGGTACGTGCTGGACGTGACGCCGGAACGGATCGACGCCTTCCGGTTCGAGCGGTTGGTGGAGCAGGGAACGGCCGCCGCGAAGCGAGGCGACAACGAGGAGGCATCGAGCCTCCTGCGCGCTGCGCTCGGCCTGTGGCGGGGTGAGGCGCTCAGCGACGTCCAGGCCGAGGCGACGTTCGCCCAGACAGCAGCACGGCGGCTTTCGGAACGGCGCCTGCACGCCCTCGAGCAGCGGATCGCAGCCGACCTCAGGCTCGGTCGAGCCAGGGAGCTGGTCTCGGAACTGGAGGGCCTGGTCGCTGCCCATCCGTACCACGAGCCGTTCCACGCGCACCTCATGCTGGCTCTCTACCGGTCGGGGCGGCAGACGGAAGCGCTGGCGGCGTTCCGGCGCGCTCGGAACCTGCTGGTCGACGAGCTCGGTATCGAGCCGGGAACCGAGCTCCGACGGCTCGAGCAAGCGATCCTCCGCCAGGACCCGCAGATCGAAGGCGTTGCAGAGGTCGCGCCAGAGGCCCTCGGCCCGAAGCTGTCACCGCCCGAAGCCCGGCCCGATGCGCCGGCACCCGCTCACACCCACCGTCGCCGAAGGGCCCTCATCGGCGTCGCGGTCGCGCTTGCTCTGATCGCGACAGGCGTGCCACTTGCCCTGTGGCACTCAGCCAAGAGCGCCACCGTGCCGTCGAACGGCATCGGAATGCTTTCGCCGTCCGGCACGAGGGTGCTGGCCGGGCTGGCGATGCCCTCCCCCATCTCCGACCTCGCCGTGGGCGCTGGCTCCGTGTGGGCCACGAGCCCGGAGGCCCATGCCGTGTACCGCATGGACCCCGCCACCCGATCGCTCACCCAGACCATCCCGGTGGGCGCCGGAGCTGAAGGCATCGCTTTCGCAGGCGGCGACGCGTGGGTGACAAACGCCCTCGACGGCACCGTGTCCCGGATCGATCCGTCGACCGGCGAGGTGGTGCAGACGATCGGGGCGGGCTCGCAACCCACGGGCATTACTCGCGGCGCCGACGCGGTGTGGGTCACCGATCCGGAGGCCAGCGCCGTGTACCGGATCGACCCGGGATCGGGCCGGCTGACCGGGTCGATCGATCTGGCCTCGGGGCCGTTGGGGATCGCATTCGGGGCCGGATCGGTCTGGGTCAGCGATCCCTCAGACGACAGTGTGACCCGCATCGACCCGGTAGCGGAGCAGCCGATCGAGCGGATCCCGGTCGGTGCAAGCCCCGGCTCTGTGGCCTTCGGTTTCGGGTCGGTCTGGGTGGCGAACTCGCAAGACAGCACGGTCTCCCGGATCGACCCCGCCACGGGCCGCGTCACGGAGACCATCCCCGTCGGCGACGGGCCGGCGGCCCTCGTCGTCGGCGCGACCGGGATCTGGGTGGCGGACGCGGGGGCCGGGACGATCGTTCGCATCGACCCGGACACCGGTCGCGTGGTGTCGAGCTTGCACATCGGAGACAGCCCCTCGGCGGCAGCCCTCGTGGGAGGAGCGCCCTGGATCGGCGTGCGGCCCTCGGTCGCGCTATCGCATCGAGGCGGGACGCTCCACCTCCTGACGTCGGTCCCCTTCCAGACGATCGACCCCGCGATCAACTGCGCCTCCTGTGGGCCGCTCAACGAAGGCGTCTACGACACGTTGGTGGCGTACGAGCGAGCGGGCGGGAGCACCGGGCTGGAGCTCGTCCCCGACCTCGCGGTGGCGATCCCAGTCCCGCAACACGGGGGCACCGAGTACACCTTCGTGCTCCGTCCCGGGCTGCGCTACTCGAGCGGGGTGCCGGTTCGACCCGAGGACTTCCGCTACGGGCTCGAGCGGGTGCTCGAGCTGAACCCGTACGAGCGGTCGCTCTTCGCGGAGCTCGTGGGGGCGGACGGGTGCGGGACCGGGTCAACCTGCGACCTATCCCGGGGGGTCACCGTCGACGACCACGCCCGGGCGGTGACCTACCACCTCGCCGCACCCGACGCGGACTTCCTCTACAAGCTGGCGGCGTTCCCGGTGCCGGTCCCCTCCAGCGTTCCCCTCCACGACGTGGGGAAGACGCCGATCCCCGCGACCGGTCCCTACATGATCGCCCGCTACGTTCCGGAGCGGGAGATCGACCTCCTCCGGAACCCGATGTTCCGGGAGTGGTCGGCCGCGGCCCAGCCGGAGGGATTCCCCGACCGGATCGTGTGGACGTTCGGCCTCCCCGTAAGGCAGGAGGTCGCGGCGATCGAGGCGGGGCGGGCGGACTGGACGGGTGACCAGCTGCCGAACGTCGCTGCCCTCACGGCCCGGTTCCCTCGCCAGGTCCACGTGAATCCCGTGCCCGGGATCGCCTATGCCGCGTTCAATGTAACGG
>JBKPBM010000107.1:0-4387 GCA_046744325.1 Actinomycetota bacterium
TCGCGACGGCGAATGGGCAGGGAGTTCCTCTGAATGGTCTGACGTTCGGCGGACCCTAACCCGGTCTCAAGAGCGAGCTCGTGGTGAACGATCTCGGAGCGGAAGAACTCGCCCTCGCTCCACCGATCGGTCCCGTAGAACCATCCAGCACGGCCCGAGCTCGGGATCGTGATGCCGCCGAATGTCGCGTAACTGGTGACCTCGAACCCGAACGGGTGGGACCGCCATGTTCCCGTGTCGCCGGGGTCCCCCCACCGGTCCAACACCACTGAACGGAGCTGCCCATCATCTCCGACGAGCATGTTGAGGTCGACCCCGGTCTCGCCCACCGTGAGGCTCGCCGTGACGTGGTGTCGATCGGCAGCGGACCAAGCGAAGCCGAACCGCGGGAGGAGGGCGGTGGGCACCCAGATCCCTTCCGCGGCGGCGCGGCCGGCAGCGCTCCTGGAGACGTCCGGGCCCTCGGCGTGGGCCACCCGGAACAGGCCGATGATCCTCCAGTCCAACACGCCACGGCCATCCGTGTACCGGTCCGAGCCCACAATCACCCCGCCTGCCCGAGCGGCCCACAAGAAGCCGCGATGCGGCGCCTCGATCTGCTTGGCTCGGAACCGCAGCCATCGCCGCCCCACCTTGATCGAGCCGCGCATCAGAAACCTCGCGGCCTGCGCGAGGGGCGTTCCGGGAGCGATTGACGCCTTCAGGTACCGGCTCACCGGCTCGGGCAACCCCTCGAGCTCACGGTCGGAAAACGTCTCCGGAGCCGGCGGGACGGCGAGGCGAGCTTCCACGCCTCTGATGGTCATCGCCAACGTTCCTCGTCCACGGTGGAGCCCGTCAGGCGGCGATGGCCTGAGCGGACTCCGTCTCCCTCGCAAGGGTCTCTCGACGAGCGGGCCGACGCTCGGCCCGAAGCAGCAGGGCCAGTGCGATGAGCATCGGGATCGACCACACGTAGAACCCCCACCCGAACACCAGCAGGGCCACGTGGAACCCGATCGCCCCTACGTACCCGAGCTGAGTCCTCCGGCCTCCCGAGATCACCAGCACGCCGACCACGGCCTCGTACGCGATCAGGAGCGGGATGAAGACGTGCACGTTCGGGACAACCAGCGAGCGCCAGGTGTGCCGCACGAACGGGATGTAGGAGGTGTCAGCGAACTTCGCGTAGGACCGCCCGATCGCAAGATACACCGAGTTGATCAACGCTCCGGCCCCGATGTAGAGCGTGCCCACGGCGGCACGCCCCAGGTACATGGCCCGCCTGCTCTTCCGAGCCGAGATCGCAGACGCGATCGTCCCGATGCCAAGCACCACCCAAAGGATCGCCTCAATCATCGGTCGCCACCTCCTTTCTCGGTTCGACCTCGACGCCAAGCTAGATCCCGTGCGGGCCCACTGGCTCAGGTCAATGGGCCCGGGCCGCCCGGGACGAACGGTCGGGTTGCCTCGGTGGCCCAATCCTGCCGGTCGCCCCGAAGGCCGTTCGTCACTCCGAGCTCGCGCAGGGAATCGGACATCCCTTCGGCGAACAGGGCGAGATCGGGAACCGCGTCGGCATCGCCCACGACATCGACGTTGAGCTGCCCGGCGTAGGAGAGCACGCCCACGCTCACAGTGATGTTCCCCTGGACCACGCCGACCTGGAACACCTCCAGGATGCGGGCACCCGCGAGGTACATCGGGATCGGGGGGCCAGGAAGGTTGCTCGCCAACAGGTTGACGAGCCGCTGGTGGGACATCACCCGGACCATCCAGCGCTGGGCGAACCGACCGGCCGGCTGATACGGAGGGCGTCGCTTCCGCTCGGCCGTCGTCCGGGAGATCCGCTCCAGCCGCCTGACCGGGTCGGCCTCGTCCACCGGCACCCGTACCAGCATGATCCCGACCCTGTTGCCGAGGGCCGGCTCCTCGCCGGTGGCGCGGAGCGACGCCGCCACCGAGACCTTGAGGGACAGGCCCGGCCGGAGCTCCCCGCGGTGCTCGAGGAGGCGCCGGGCGCCGCCGGCCACCGCGGCCAGCACCACGTCGTTGACCTTCGCCGCATGCTCGTGCGCAACCGCCTTGGTTCGTTCGAGCTCTGCCCGGACGAGGAACAGCCGGCGGCGCTCCCCCACTTGCCGGTTCAACGAGACGCGGGGCGCCGACCCCTCGCGGAGGACCTGCCCGACCTGTCCCAGCCGTCCGGCGAGGTGACGCGGGAGCACGAGCGGGTGTCGAAGCGCGGTGACAGTTCGATGCACAGCGTCCATCCGCCGGAGCAGGTTGTCCGCGAAGAGCTCTCCCGCTCCGGGTATCGGACGAGGGTTCCACGGTCGCGCGACGGGGGTGGCCACATCAGGAGCGGGGTCGAGCAACGCTCCGATCAGTGCCAACGCGGCCACGCCGTCGGCGACCACGTGATGCAAGCGGAGAAGCAATCCCACTGTACCGTTGGCGAGTCCGGTGAGCAGCCACATCTCCCACAGGGGACGTGACCGATCGAGCGGTGGCTCGTTCAGCTCCGAGCACACCTGGACGAGGGCCGCCTCGTCGCCAGGGGTGGGGATCTCGCGGGTCCGCACATGCTGGCGGATGTCGAACCCGGCGTCATCGACCCACCCGGGCGGACCCAGACCGAGCCGGGGCCGGTAGAGCACGTGCCGCAAACGCGGTGCCAGGTGCAGACGCCGCTCGAGGTGCTCCTGCAGGTGGTCGAGCCGGAGCCGTCCGGTGGCGTCGACCAAAGGCCCGCCCTCCAAGATGGCGAGCGCCGCCACGTGCATAGGCAGCCCGTGGGCCTCGACCCGCAGGTTGCTGACATCTAGCGGGCTCAAGCGTTCCACGCGGGCGCCTCACACGTCCGGGGGACCTTGCCGGTCATTGTGAACACGAACCGCATCACCTTGTGCCCGGCATCGGCAGTGGGCTCGAACATCAGTGGGCATCCCCCGTCGATCACGGTGATGCCGTGCTTCCGCCCGTAGTCAGTGGCGGCGTCGGAGACGCTTCCCTTTCCGAATGAGCGGTGCATCCACACGTACTTGATCCCAAGGTCGGCGCACTCGCGCACGGCGTCCTCGGCGAGCTCCGGCCGGGTCCCGATCACCACGGCCTCGACCCCGCCCGGAACCGATCCCAGATCGTGGTAGCAGGGGTCTCCCTCGACCTCGTCGGCGTTCGGATTGATAGCGAACACCTCGTACCCTCGTTGCCGCAAGCGCTGGTAGACGGCGTTGCTCCCGTGGCCCTGCGGCTTACGAGAGACGCCGGTCACCGCGATTCGCTTGTGGGCCAGGAACTCCCCGGCCGCCTCCTTGACGCTGACCATCTCCTCACCCTCCTTCGTGCTCAGGAGCTGCGAATGTCTCCTCCGCGCGCTCCAGCGTCGCCTTGATCGTGGCGATATCTCGCCCAAGCTCACGTCGCATCCGGCGTCGCACCAGGGGAAGCGCTAGCCCGATCGGCCCGTGGAGTCGGATCTCCATCCGGAGCGTCAGGTGGCTGCCCTCGGCCTTGGGCACCACCTGACCCCTGAAGCCGGAAGTGATGATCTTCGACCCACCGACCAGCTCCCAGAGGCTCGGGCGCTCGAAACGGACGACCTCGCTGATCGCTGGCGGGCCCTGCGTGAACTCCATCCGGTAGCGAGCGCCGACGCCCACGCGGCCGTCGGTGAGTTTCTCCAGGCGCTTCATCCTGATGTTCCACTCAGGTTCGTTGGCGGGGTCGCTCGCGTAGTCGAAGACGACCTCCGGAGACCTTCGGATGTTAGCCTCGGCCTCGATCACCGTGACGCGACCACGCTTGGGCGCGATAACGGATGTCTCCACTGCGCCCGCCTGCCTTCCGGTGTTATCGATCATCGCCTTCACCTCACCTCGAGCCGTTCGCCGACAGATACCGGAGGCGCCAACGTCTGCCCCGCGCTCATCCGCTCCGCGCGGACCTTGATCCCCTTCAGGACCCGTCGCATCATCGGGAAGTCGCCGAACTCCAGAAGGACGAGGGTAAAGATCGCCATTCCGGGCTTCTCCCAGGCGTAGCGAGGGCCGACCCGATGCTTCGACGGCCGCCGGGACCCGCGTCCCCTTGAGTGGGACCCGGATCGGTCTCGCCTCCCGGGAACACCGTCCTATCGCGTCAGTGCGTGCACACGGTGGTCACGACGCTCTCTCGACCGACGGAACGCCGTGTTGATCCCGTAGGCGCACAGACCGCAGCAGATCACGCCGCCGATGATCGCGAGTGCGATCCCCCAGACTGGCACTCGGACTCACCTCCTCTCCGAGCTCGAATCCCTGAACCTGGGTTCCTTTGGCCCTCCAACCTCCCGCTCCACCCATCGGTAGCACCAGGGCCGGATGGTCCCGGGTCCGACGGGACCTTCGGCCCTGCCGCCTTGGGC
>JBKPBM010000260.1:0-2478 GCA_046744325.1 Actinomycetota bacterium
GCGACCTTGTCCACCAGCGGGCTCTGGACCAGGGTCTCGCCCGCCGCCCCGCCCGGACCGCTGACCACGTTCACCACGCCTTCGGGGATCCCCGCCTCCAGGCACAGGCGACCGATCTCCAGCGTGGTCAGGGGCGTGTACGAGGCCGGCTTGATCACCACCGCGTTCCCGGCGGAAATGGCCGGAGCGATCTTCCACGCGGCCATCTGGCTGGGGAAGTTCCATGGTGTGATCCCGACGCACACCCCGATCGGTTCGCGCCTCAGGTAGTTCATCGAGCCCGGGTTTCGGGCCAGGGGCTCCTCGTCGTTCTCCTTGGCTGCGATCTCGGCGAACACCCGGAACGTCGAGATGACCATCCCGATGTCAGCGCCCTTGGCCATGCGGATGGTGTGTCCGGCGTCCCGGGCCTCCAGCTCCGCCAGCCCCGCGGCGTTCTGCTTGACCAGGTCCGCCACCTTGAGCAGGTACTGGGCGCGTTCCCGACCCTTCATCCTGGGCCACGGCCCCTCGTCGAAGGCCCTGCGGGCGGCCTCGACGGCCCGGTTCGCGTCCTCCTGGCCGGCCTGGGGCACCGCGGCGAATGGCCGTCCATCCGACGGGTCGATGGTCTCGAAGGTCTCTCCCGACAGGGCGTCGTGCAGGCCGCCACCGATCACGAGCTGATAGGTCTGGGTCATGGCTGGTGCTCCTCCCGACTGAGGGTGCTCCTGGGATCGTACCCGCCCCGGCGACCAGGGGAATCGGGCCCGTACCGGAGCGAGCCTGGCTAGGATTGCTTCGTGCTGATCGATGAGTGGATGCCCTCGTTCGACGTCCGGGAGCATCACCTCATCAGGGTGGAGGCACCCGCACATCTCACCTATGACATGGTCCGGGGGGTCGATCTCAGCCGATCCCGGCTGATCCGCTCGCTGTTCACGGCACGCGGCCTTCCCCGGCTGATCCGGCGGGTCAGGCCGAGCCGACGAACCATGACCCTGGACGATCTCGTCCGAGCCGGCTTCGTGTGGCTGGCCGACCAGCCTCCGACGGAGATCGTGCTGGGCATCGTCGGCAGGTTCTGGATTCCAAGGGGCGGGGTGGAACGGATCACGGCCGAGCAGTTCCAGACGTACGATCGCGACGGCCGGGCCAAGGCGGCCTGGAACTTCCGGCTGATCGCCGATGGCGACGAGGCGTGCATCGTCACCACCGAAACCCGGGTGCGGGTCCCCGACGACGAGAGCCGGAGGAGCTTCATGCTCTACTGGGCGGCCATCGGGCCGTTCAGCTCGGTGGTGCGCCGCCAGGCCCTCAGGCTGATCAAGGCCGAGGCCGAGCGACAGGCTTGAGGAACAGCACCTCGGCGCAGACCGGGCGGTAGCCCGCCGCGATGAAGGCCCTGACCGAGGCGACGTTGCCCGGCGAAACCTGGGCGAACAGCGGCTCGTCGTGCGGGGTCAGTATCCGGGCGGAGGTCGCCAGGCGCCGGCCCAGGCCCGATCCCCGGTGGGGCTCGTCGACCTCGAGGCTCACCTCCCACCGTCCGGCCAGCCCGCGTCCGACCGCCAGGACCGCCCGATCGTCGTCGTCGGCGAACACGCGCAGCCCGGTCCGGTACTGGGCGGCCCGCGCCATCCTGGGGTGGACACTCTCCGGAAGCTCACGAAGGTGGATCGGGTCCTCAGCCCGATGATCCGGTCCCACCATGACGAGGTCCTGCATGCCGGCCGGGGCGCCGATCCGCCCGGCCAGCCACTGCAGGAAGGGCGGCTTCATCGGTGACCCCAGGTCGTCCCCCGGCAGACGCGACAGCACCTCCGATCGCTCGACGTTCGCCGCGACGACGTGGTGGGCGGTGAACGCGACCACCGCGTCCGTCGGACCCGGAGGGGATCCGACGACGTCGATCGCTCCGTCGGCGGAGGGGAACATGCCCCGTGCCGCGCGGAGCAGCATGTCCAGGAGCGGATTCGAATCCGGCACAGCGGACCACTGTACGGGCCGGCGGAGCGACCGCGGCCCCGGCGGGTAACATTCCAGGACAGGAGGCGAGCCGCGAGATGACCTACGACGACAAGTCCGCCCAGTTCAAGGCCCGGATCGATGCCGGGGAGAAGATCGAGGCCGGCGACTGGATGCCCGACGAGTACCGGCAGGCAGCGCTCAAGTTCATCGAGATGCATGCGAACTCCGAGGTCATGGGGGCCATCCCGGAGGGGACGTGGATCCCTCGCGCTCCCACCCTGAAGCGCAAGCTGTCCCTCACCGCCAAGGTCCAGGACGAGGTGGGGCACGGCCAGATCCTGTACCGGGTGGCCGAGGACCTGGGCAAGTCGCGCGAGCAGATGTTCGACGACCTGGTGAACGGACGGACGAAGTTCCACAACGTGTTCCACTACCCCGCGGAGACCTGGGGCGACGTGGCGTACATCGGATGGCTCATCGACGGCGCCGCGCTGGTGAACCAGAAGGCGCTGCTGGACTCCTCGTACC